>DATEKX010000309.1:0-2897 GCA_035277165.1 Blastocatellia bacterium
CGACGCGCTCTCTCGTTGCTTTCGCGAACGCGTATCTGATCTTTTCCTTCACCTGCTCGAACCCGCTTGTGCTCTGGAGAAACCGCGCAAAATCATGCTCGGTATGAACACGGCGCAGTGCCAGAAGATCGCATTTGTGACGGTTCATACCTGCTTTAACGGTGACCGCCGAACGGTAGCCCGCATCTGCTGCTGCGCGTTTGACTCGCGCGTCATAGTCGCCATTCGGATAGCAGAGCAACTCCACTCGTCGCTCAAGTCTGGCTTCCAGCCTCGATTTCGATCCGCGCAATTCGGCTCGAAGTCGCTCATCGCTTATGTTGGTGAGTATCGGGTGAGTAAGTGTGTGCGATCCGATCTCGACTCGCGCGCGGTCCATCAAACGCGCCTGCTCCCACGTAACCGAATCATAGTCGCGTGTCGGCAGGTCAGGAATTTCTACGCGCAGCGAGGAAGCGATGCGCTTGATGGCTTCTTCCTTAGCTTCATCAGGCAACGCCTTGAGATGAGAATTGACCAGTGTGGCTGCTTCAAGTCGAGATGCCCGCCCGGATAGTTGAAGTCGCAAGGAGCAATCATTAATTGTCGTTTCAAGTATAGTCGCGCGCGTCTGTGCGGTGAGAAAACGAAGCTTGTCAGTCCAGAGCCATGTTTTTCGATCAAGAAAGTCTGTCACAACAAACAAAGTCGCGGGCGCTTTATACAACTGAAGAATGGGAAACGCTATCTCGTAGGCGTCCCTGTAACCGTCATCAATCGTTATCGCAGCCAGTCCCGGCGGCAAATCATTATTGCCCTCAAGATGCTCGGCTAACTTCGAGAGCGACACTATACGATAATGCGAAGTCAGGTAATCCAACTGCTGTCGAAAGACGCGAGCGGAGGTCATTGATCTCTCGCCCCTTTCGCTGAAGCGATGATAGGTGATAATGAGAGCCTTATCTCTGTTCGCAATGCGGAATGGAGTGAGAAGCCCGGCTGACCGCATCAGGTTTAGTGCGGTTCGCTTCACGAGCGGCCTCCGATTCTCTCTGTCATCAGGCGACCGGCATTAACCCGGCGTCGCTCGCGCAACCGGCGTCTGAGTTCATCTTTCTCTTTTTTGACAGGCAGCCTGTAGCGTTTGCCAAGACTCGTGTCTTGCGGCTGTGGCGAAGCGGTGCCTTCGGCTATGACCTGAACCGCATCTGCAACAAGTTGAGCGCAACGTCCAATAAGCCCTTCGCGATAGCTTGCGATGAAGGCATCAAAATCAGTTCCGAAGGAGTAGTCATACTCTAGCGGCACGGTCTGCTGTAGAACGATTTCGCCAGTGTCCACTTTCGATTCGACATAGTGAACAGTCAATCCGACTTCTCGCTCTCCGTTAAATAGTTCCCAAAAAACCGCAGGGCATCCGCGATAGTAAGGCGCAAGCCCCTGATGGACATTGATGGAACCAAATCGCGGTATCTTGAACACAGATGCTTTCAAAATGTTGGTGCCTAAAATCACACCCAGATCAGCATCCGCAGCGCGCATCAGCGCAATTGAATCTTCAGAGTGGTAGTTGGAAACAAAATGAATCGGGACGTTGTGCGCTTCCGCAATCTCGCGAAGTGAATTACGACTGCTCTCGATTGCGCTCGCATCATCTGAAGCTCGCTTGCCCAGAAGAGCGCGGGCAAATTTTGCGACCGTGGCCGTATAGCCATCGTAGCGAATCGAGCGCTTCACTTTTTCGCGTAAGCCGACGCGACGCCTGGTATCAGTTTCGATGAATATGCCGACTACCTTTGCGCAATCGAGAGCCAGCAGCCGTTGAAAGGCTATTTCAACGCCGCCATGCGTAAGCAGAATCAAGCGCAATTCCTTTTTACTCATCTCTGTCTGCACCTCAAGAAAGCTTTGCAAGGCTGTGGATAAGACCTGCTGGAATATGTTGTTTTCAACATTAATGATTTCATTAGAAGAAGAAGCCGGTAATTCACAGATTAAAGCACCCGCTCTGACTTGTTACCCGGCAATGGGGCTTTCGCCGGGGTTCTTATCAGCAGTTTAATACTTGTTCCAATAGCCAGAAGAGTTGCTCCCAGCACAAGCAGCCAGAATGGTTCAAAATATCCGGCTGCGCTTGCAGGCATTTTCGCTTTATTAAGCACGGGCGACTGCGCTTCTGCTGTTGAGGCCAGCGTTAATGTTTGACTTACAACTGCCTTGTCGCTTCCTGTGAGTTCGCTTTTGTCCGTAAAACAAATAGCGATATCTTTTCCGAAAAGTATCGCGGCGCAGAACAGCCCGGTCGCGATAATTATTGTTATGACTGCTCTTAAAGATATTTTAGACATAAAAGGGATATTCTTTCATGAAGCCAAATTAATCGGAGAATGCCGCTTATTGCTCACGGCCAAAACCCTTACGGCTTGCTGGCAGGATTGTCTCAGGTATGATCAAAAAGCATCGGGTTGGCCTTATCTCGTTCTCCCCATAATTGCTTTCGCGCAAGCCCCACATATATATCTAGACTCATAACCTCTACTGCTTTACAAAAAATATGTTTTCAAAAAGTTTTTATTTTGGAAGGTATGGAAAGCGGGTTCTGAAGCAATGTCACGGATTAGAGTAGTTTGCGATTGAATGAGACCTGTAGGGGCAGGGCTCGTCCCTGCCCGGATCGCCGACAGGCGATGACTATGCCATCATCACAGGATTACCCCACTACTCAAATTTCAGGAATGAAGAGGTACACCATGACAGTGAATAAAGGACCAGCAAACGAGATGCTTAGCCGAGCAAACCGAAGCCAGGTCGGCAGAGGGGCTCGATCACGGATTAAATCTACGGCGCTGTTTGCCGTATTGGCGCTTTCTACATTCGCATTTTTATTCGCCGGCTATCCGGTTCACGCGCAGTTGAGC
>DATEKX010000310.1:0-4347 GCA_035277165.1 Blastocatellia bacterium
TTTTCAGGAGACATTCTTAGCTTATGAACTCGAAGAGACTCGGAGTTGGATTTATCGGCAGCGGGTTCGTCGCTCGCTTTCACATACGTTCCTGGGTTGGCGTGCGCGACGCGGACGTGCGCGGCGTGTGGAGTCCGAATCGTGAACATGCAGAAGAGGCAGCCGCACTTGCGCGCGATTTGCGTGTGGGCGAGGCTCGCGCATTCGACTCAATCGAAGAGATGATCGCTTCGCCTGATATTGATTGCATCTGGTTGTGCAGCCCTAATCATACGCGGCTGGATTGCATGGAGCAGATCGCGCACGCGATAGAATCAGGCAAAGGACAAGTGATCGGCATCGCATGCGAAAAGCCGCTTGCGCGAAACGTCGCCGAAGCAAAACGGATGGTCGAGTTGGTCGAAAAAGCGGGACTGCTGCACGGCTACCTCGAAAACCAGTTGTTCACTCCGGGCGTGATGCGCGGCAAAGAGATAATATGGGCGAGAGGCGCATCGCTTACGGGACGCCCATACCTGGCTCGCGCAGCCGAAGAGCACAGCGGGCCGCACATGCCCTGGTTCTGGCAGGGCGAGTTGCAGGGCGGAGGCGTGCTCAACGATATGATGTGCCACAGCGTCGAAGTCGCGCGCTACCTGTTGACTGCGCCAAACGCGCCGCGCAACAGCCTGCGCCCTACGAAGGTTTCAGCGCAGATAGCATCTTTGAAATGGAGCCAGCCCGAATACGCGCGCCAGCTTAAAGAGACCATGGGCAGCGCGGTTGATTATCAAAACAAGCCTTCGGAAGATTTCGCTCGCGCGACGATCAATTACGTAGACGAGCAGGGCAACAATTCGATTGTCGAGGCGACAACATCATGGAGTTTTGTCGGGGCCGGACTGCGACTGAGCATGGAGTTGCTGGGGCCTGAGTACTCGCTTTCGCTCAATTCGCTCGACAGCGGCCCGAAGCTTTTCTTCAGTCGCAGGGTGATAGGCGAGGCAGGCGAAGACATAGTTGAAAAACAGAATGCCGAGCAGGGCTTGATGCCTGTCGTCGCAAACGAAGGATCAGAGTACGGATATGAAGCTGAGAATCGCCATTTCATTGAGTGCTTTCTTGATGGCCGTCAGCCCGAAGAGAGTTTTCACGATGGGCTTGCGGTGACAGAGTTGTTGATGACCGCTTACATGAGCGCGGAGCAGGAACGCGTCATCGAGTTCCGCCCGAAAGACCTCGATACTTTCATCCCCGCAGTAGCGCGCGGCGAGTGGAAACCGTAAAGAGTCTGTTTTATAAAGTAGCTCCGTAGGAACGACCTGTTGACTCAGAGGTCGCTCCTACGGAGCTACTGTAAACTCTACCGACGACGATACTATAGACAGGTCGTCCCTGACGGGACTGCTAAAAAATGACCTAACGCATCTCGAACTTCGCGGCATCTACGGGAACATTGATTTTTATCTCTGTGAATTTTTGCGTAGAAGCGAAAGGCGGGCGCGACCAGCTTACGGTGAAAGGAAGCCTTGCGCCGCTCACTTCTTTGTAGTCATCGAAATCGGTTACTTCGGGGATAGTCCCAAACACGGTTTTGAAAGATACGTACCGGCGGATAAGCAATCCTGTTGTGACATCGAAGTAGAGTTTTTCGCGGCTGCCATCAACAGATGTCGCGCCGACAACATAAGCTTCGCGATCTGCAATCTTCTCTTTGCCTAAAACTCTAAGGCCGGGATAACTCTCGCGGAGTTTGAGGTACTTAAAAAAATCCGCGTCGCGCTTTTGCTCGGCTAAGTCTTTGCCTTCCGCCTTGCGCTGCCCGCCATTGTCTTTAACCCAACTGGCAGTGCCGTTGAATCCTTTATAGATTTGACCGCTAACGATGGTGAGAATTTTGTTGGGAGCTTGTTGGTAAACTTCAAAGGCTGCGGTCACTGGCGGAGTCATTCCATTATCGGTAGTAAGATTGCCACGCGACACTCGCGTCTTCAGTTTCTCTATCACAGATTCGCCGCCAATCGCGCGAATGTATTTGTTTATGACTTCGTCTGTCGTCGGCATCGAAGCGGGCTTCGCGATTGCGGGTTCCGATTCCGGTCTTGATGCCAGCAGTTCAACGCCCGGCAAAGGTATGCTGTGCGGCCTGCCGAAATGACAGCTATAGCAGGTAACTGCCGGGTTGTTGCCAAAGTTTTCTTTGTTGATGTTGCGCGTCATCAATACCATCCTGCGCGTAGCGACTTTCGCGGTCTTCGCGTCGCTCTCCCATGAGTTCATGTGACAGTGATCGCAGCCGACTCCGAGCGATGCTGACATGAATTGCATGGCTCCATCCAACTGCGACGCGGGCAATCCGTTAAACACCTGAATGTTTTTATAAACCTCTTCGGCAGGCTTATCGGGTTCAGTGGGTTTCTTATCTTGATTATCAATCCTGTTTGCTACAGCCCAATTCGCAACAAGCAAACAAAGCGCGAAGCCTAAAACTGTAAAGCTGACGGCTCGCTTAACACGGCCTTTCATCATAGGTAATCCTTTTTCTTGAAGTCATCGCCGGTTCCGGCAAACAGTTTTAAGATTGATTGAATTACCGGCCAATCGCAAGTACATGCGAGGAGAGTATGTTTAAGCGTTATTTACAAATTTATTTTTTCTGTTCGGGGCAGCGGCAATCCTCTTGAGTGATTATCAAATCGAATCGCGGCTGCTGCTCGGCAGTAAGCAGCGCGCGCATCTGGTTTCGCGTGCGTTCGCGCAAGCTGTCGTAACGCGGGCGCACATCGGCGCAGACGGCTTTATAGTCTTCGCGCGTTCGGTCAAGTATAGCTCGCATCGCGGATGATTGATCTTCGGTCAAGGTCAGTTCGCGTTTCAAGGTTTCAAAGTAAGCGTCCGTGTCGCGCATTGATGGCGCAAGTGTCGGCTGATCGGATTTGGCGCGCAACCGATATATGCCGTCAAGCGCTGCGCCCGTTACGCAGCCAAGAGCGAAAACCACGAGCAGCACGGCCCATACCTTCATCCACGATTTCCAATGCACGTTCATTGTTCTTTCTTCCCTTCCTGTTCAGCAAACATCGTCGCCAGCACCTCTTCACTTGAAATAGCGCATTCGTCAGTCGAAGACAGAGAGCACGCGGTGACAGGCGTAAGCGGATAGTTGACTTCGACGTTCACGCCACCGGGCGGCGGGCTGACGGTGTACTTCGTTGCCGCAAACCAGAGCGACGCGACAGCAGCAATCGCAACAAGCGCGAGCGCGGGTATCGCGCGACGCGCTATTTTGAAAGTTGCGAACCAACCAATATCCGGCTCTGGTTTCTGTTTCTGTTCAGCTTCTATACGAGCGCGCAGCCGCGCATATAGAAAGGGCGATGATGCAATCTGCTCCGCTTTATCTCCGCTTATGCCGGAAGCGCGGGCGACGCTCTTGCCTACGCGGTCGAGCAGTTCATCGGGCGCTTGATTTTTCTTTTTCCAAAACATCTGACGATCACCTCGCGGCTTTTATCGTATAGCCGCTCAAACAAAATCGCCGAGCACGCGGCGCAAAGCAATTCGCGCGCGGTGTGCTCGCACTTTAACTTTGGAAGCAGACCAGCCCGTTATCTGTGCTATCTCTGTAACAGGCATGTCTTCTGCGTCCAGCAGAGTGAGCACTAATCGGTCATCAGCGCTCAGGCGCGCGAGGAGTTTGTTGGCGAGGTCACGCGAAACAGCCATCTGTTCGGCATTGCCTCCAGTCGCCTCTGCGCGCAGTTGCGCGTTCAGCCATGCGGCTTCGTCATCGGTAATGTCGCTGATAGAGCTTTCAGGCCGACGTCGCGCGCGGCGCAATTCGTCATAGCAAGCATTGATTGCAACGCGCGAAAGCCATGCGGAGAATCCTGCGCCTTTGTCGGGCGAGTAATCATCGAGCGCGAAATAGATTTTCGTGAACACATCCTGAATGATCTCTTCGATTCGTTCAGGGCGATTGAAGAATCGCCCGATCAGACGCGCGACCCGCTTGCGGTGGCGATTGAAGAGTTGCTCGAACGCGGCTTCGTCGCCTGCGCGGATGGATGAGACAAGAGACTCATCCGTCTCATCGCGCGGCGAAGTAAAGACAGGCTCGGCAGGAGCGAGAGCAAAGTTATCGCTGGCTTCATCCATTCGACTCGCCTGATCCCGAACCTGCGAATACTGATCCTCCACTGCGAGATAACACTTCGTCACACCATCATCCGTCACTGCATGGCAATTTGCTTGAGCGAGCCTCAAACGAGCAAGTCCCGCGGGAACTTTTCAAGCTGCCTCTCAGCTTGAGACAAAAATCGCTCAGAATTTATAACGCGCGGCAATCGTACTTGGTTACAGTGAGAA
>DATEKX010000311.1:0-8733 GCA_035277165.1 Blastocatellia bacterium
CGTCAACTCGCTTTAGCAGCAAGGCGCGATTCGTCTCCAGTTCATCAATCTCGTGCGAAAGTTCGGCCAGTTTTATCGCCGTCGCTTCGGCTGTGCGAGGGTCGTTCATCAGTTGATCTCTAGGTCTGAAAAAAGACAGGCGAACCGCTTGCCGAAAGGTTTCGGCAAGGTCCGCCTCATCCGTATCGCTGACATTTTGCCCACAATCATTAGTGGAGGTGACCGGAATTGAACCGGTGTCCGAGAGTCTTTAGCGATGAACTCTACATACATAGTTGCTTCCTGTTGATTCGCCCACCGTGACAGTGGAAGCAACTAAGCATCACGGCAGGCTAGTTCAGCTTGGTCTTTCCCTCCAGACCCCTGAGCACGGGTCTATTGGGGCAGCCTGCTAAAGTGACGTCTCTGGCTGAAACACAGGCGATCTCAGTTGAGACGTAGCCGCATTAAGCAGCTAAAGCAAGTTCGCTATTCGCGATTATGGTTCCCAAGCTTGATAACGCGGAGCGTGGGCCGCGGTATGCATTCAGCGCCTCGGAGTCCCCCGTCGAAACCTGGCACCCCCAAGCAACGAAAATTCTATCATTCGCAATTTGCAAGTGTCAAGCAAACTCCCTTTTTGCAATGACTTGAGTGCGAGCATGCTTTTAACTGGCCGCCTGCGGGCCGAGGCTTTGAGCGCGGTCCATCGCTTCTTTATAACGCGCAAGACACGTTGAAAATTCTTCTTCCGACGACGGGGTCATACCATACCAACAATAATCGAATCGGTCTGTGAGGTACCCGACAGGAGCGGTCAGAGAGTTGAAGCGCGAAAGGCGAGCGAGATATTCATGGTTCGTCGCGCTGTCTTCAAGCTCGATCACGTTGCGCTCGGCCAGATCGTACAGCAGCGAGATGTAGAGCTTGCGAATCGCTGTGCGAAAATCGCCCGCCCGCGCCGCAGCCATTGCCGCATCGGCCAAATCGCGTGGCGTAGTTGTCGCATCCAGTTCTTCGCCGAGAATCGTGCGTTTGCGAGCGCGTTTCTTACGCGGCTTAATCTGCTTGATCACTTGCACTATAAAAATCACGGCGGCGGCCAGGACCGCAATTATCAGGATCTTCGCAAACCAACTGCTCTGCGCGGTCGAGCCGAAAATCTTTCCGAGCAATCGCATGAAGGCCGCGTATAGTTCGCTCAGAAAATCTCCGATCTTGCGCCACACCTCTTTTATAAAAGCGCCTATGCGACTGTCTTGCTTCTCTCGATACTCAGTGCGCTCAAGTATCTTGTTGATCTTTGATCGAGCGTCCGTCGAATCAGTTTTACCGGCGGATGTTTCTTCTGCGCGGACGAGTTGTTCATCAAGCGCGCGCAGCCTGCCCCCGATTTCATTGAGCTTTGCGAGTTTTCCCTGAGGGTCTTTCTCAGCGGCGTAAGAATCGAGCGACATATAAAGCCAGGTATTATCAACGCTGACGCTCTTGCCTTCATGCTCTATTTTTTCCGATCTGGGCAGCAATTCCCTGATAGTTTCTAATCCCTGCTCGCTGTATTCGGAATCAACCTTGATGCGCTCGATCTGTTCAGCCGCGCGCGTGACCCTGTTCTCATAATTGCGAAGCGACGCCGCAACCGACGCCTGAGCCAGCAGCAGAACCAGCATTGAAATTAAAAGCGGTCTTTTCATTCAACCTTTATCGAAGGATCATCGAACTGAACCGGCTCGACAGGGTTTCCACAACGATTGCAAAAGCGCGCGTCATGTTCAAGCCTGTCGCCACATCGTTTGCAAATCAAGCCTGAACCGTCAGCTTGTGGTTCAGTTGAAATCGCTCTGACCGGCGGCTGAAACGACTGCGAAGAAATATTTAGAGCGTCGCGGCCTTCCGCATTACTCACAGTCGTAGGATTTATTGTTTGCGCGGCAGTGGTCGAAACAGGCGCGGGAAAGGTCATGCCGCCCAGGCCCAGAGGGCTTGTCTGCACATAAGCGCGACCGTGAGCGAATCCGCCAAACGGTTGAGCGGCGACGGGCGACGGCTGCCAGTAAAATCCCGGCGCGACTTCGCGCGCGAGCAATTCGATGTCGTATGCTTCTTTGCGAACTCGACTGTCGAAATATAGCAATGTGAACGAGACAATCCATATCGGCAGCGACAACATGCTCGACAGGTCTTTGAATGATATATAAAACACGTTCCAGGTCGAGCTTGAAAAGAAATCATCGCCGACCATTCCTGACAGGTACAGCACCGCAAGCACGGGCAACGTCAGCGCCCACATCAACGACATTGAAACGAAATAGGTGAAAAGGGCTATAGAGCCTACTCGATGCCAGTTGCCTTTGCCGAGCCGCGATGCTCGACCGACAGCAGTCCCGGCTGATTCACCTTCAATCATCACAACCTGCGGCAGAAAGACGACGCGCGCAAAGATAAACGATACGACTATCAACGCCGTAGCAATCGCAATCAGCCCCATGATAGCCATAACCAGTGTGATGGCCCATTGCGGCAAATGCGCAGAGATGACGAGGCCGCCGACTATCCCGAATATAAGAACAATAACGACGACGACCATCACTAGTGCTATATATATTCCGAAGAGGATTACCAGCCCCAGCAATCCCATCACGGTTATGTCGCCTAGCTTTCGCCGCACAGACGAAAAGCATTTGCGAAAGGTTATCGGCTCACCCATCATCAAGTGATCGCCCACAACACGCGATAGCCCGGAGATGGTCAACAGCAGCGAGAACAGCCAGAAGATATAACCTCCCGCTCCGAGAATGAGCATCCACACCGCGTCGCCGGACGCAGCCGAAACAGTCGTTGTCGTCAAAAAGAGATTTGTGTAGCCGTACCAGAACATCAGCGACGCGACGTAACCAATCAGCGTCGGCACGGACACGATTGCAACGAGTGGAGTGAAATTGCGGCGATAGAGCCGAACTGAGCGATCAATCACATCGCCCGTAGACATCGGCTCAAGTATGGTGAAGTTCGGCATACTCGTCCTACCGCGAGCGATTATATCATGACAGCGGGTCACTGTAGGGGCAGGGATTGTCCCTGCCCGGATGGTCGAAAGACCATGACCAATCATCGCCTGTCGGCGATTCGGGCAGGGACAAGCCCTGCCCCTACAGTTTAATTCATCTTGCCTGAGCCGCTGCCGCGCGCTTCAAAACTTTCTTTGCCTTCACGTGCTTCATCAACTCGGCTTTGTCCATGAAATAAGAAGACGCGGCTTTGCTTTTGCTGAAAAGCTTTTCGGCCTGATCGTCCCAGTGTCCGCTTTCTTTGTGATCGCTTTCGCCAAGCGGAATTATCGCATAAGACTTCGGCGGGTTCGTCAGCACAACAACCTGCGTCGAAGTCTGCCCGCCAACGCCGACCATCTCTCTTCCGACCGCAGTGAAAGAGATTGCGCGCGGCGTAGCCATTCCGACATTCTTCACGCCGCCGTTGAGCGAGCCGCCGCCGACAGGCCACGTCTTATCGCCGCCCTGACGGCCTACGCGGAAGTAGCTGCCATAAGGCACGCGAAGAGAGCCGAAGTTTTCCTTTAGCCACGCACTCGCGCGCTTGACTGCGACAATCAGTTGCTCGTCGTTTATGCTCGCAGGCACGTCGTATTGTTTGGCAAGGTCGGGGCCGAGTCCTTTCTTGAATGCATAGTAAGCCATCGCGCCTTCGGATTCGGCGTCGCTGCGACGGTTCCACTGCTGAATCAACTGGTAAACTTCAAGGACATCGGGCGCTACAATGGCAACCTTAACCATCGGGTCCCACGCCTGTTTCAATCTGGCCTGCCATTGTTCGGCGTGATAGACCTGCGGGCTGAAAGCGATGTCAATCGCCTGATCGAGGGTGACTTTATTTGCGGCGTCGAGCAATTCCGTCATCATCTCTGCTCGCTGATGGCGCGGCATCTTTTCAGTCGCGTTGTAAAGATAACCGCGTTCAGCATATTTGTCGGGCGTCAGCGGACTGTCTTTCATCATCGCAAACGGAGTGACGTTGCAATTGTGCATATACCCTTGCGGAGGATTCGTGATTTGAACCAGATCCGCAAGCGTGTGAAGGCCCTGCCATTCGGTCGCAGAGGTATTCCCTGCGACAGGCTTGCTCGAATCAACTCCTTTCGCGCGAATCGGCACGCGCCCGTTGCGAACGTAATAAATATCGCCTTGAACGGTTCCGACCATAATGTTTTGCGCCATGAGTTGAAGGCCGGTCAAAGCGATCTTCATCTCATTCAGATTGCGGGCCATCATCATTTTGTAAAGCTGATCTGTCAGTCCTATCTCTTCCGCATAAGGAATGGCCATCGAATAAGCCTTGCCATCTTTGTGCGCGACTATTGGGCCGTGATGAGTGTATTCGATTTCAATCACGCGCACGTCCGCTTTGTTTTCCGCCTTGATTGCGATGCGTTCTTTGCGAACAGTCATGTCGCGCCATTTGCCGTCGTAGCGATACTGGCGCGGGTTTGCGGGGTTGAGTTCTTCTTCGTAGATGTCGGAAGTGTCAGGGCCGCCCGTCGTCATCGCAATCGAACAGTAACGACTGTGGCCGAGACTCGGAAACGGCACGCCCAGTATGGAAACACCCGACACGTTGTAATCGCCCGCATAAATTCTGACCTGATAGAAACGAAACTCGCCGTACCAACTCAGATGCGGATCAATGACGGCGATGGGCGCGCGAAGGCTTGTGCGGTTCGGCGCAATCAGCATCTCGTTCGAGCCGCGATAAGCGACCGGGTCTGGTTGAATCCCCGCGCGTTGAAGGTCGCCTGCGGCTTCGCCCATCGGCCAACCCCAGATTATGTATCGCCCAAGCGAGATGACATCCCAGGGATGGAGTTCCTGCGCCCATGCCGGAACCTGTTCGGGATGTTCTTTCATGAATTGCCTGACTCCGTCCTGATAAGACTCGATACAGGCGCGCATTTTCGAGCTGACCTGATTGTACTTCTCGCGGCTGATCTGCTCGTGCCGCCACATCCGCTGTATCAAGTCCGAGCGATAGAATTCCGGGCCGAAGACTTCGGCCATCGTGCCGTTCGCACGGCGGTAGTTCTTGAGCAACTCTTCAAGCCTGTCTTCGGCTTGCGCATAGCCAACGGCGAATGCCGCGGACTCAAGTGTCTGGGCGAATACGTGAGGGATGCCGTACTCATCTCTGTAGATCGTCGCTTCGTCGTTTATGCGAGTCTTTGAAGCAGACTGTGCGCCGAAAGGCATCACAAGCGAAATGAGAACGATGATTAAGGTAGCTCTTTTCATGGCAGGCTCCTTTGATTGGTAGATTATCCCACTCTTGAGTGTTGCGATATTAAGGCAAACGGCTGATGCTTGTCTATGAAAACGGCGCTTTTTGGTTTACCGGTCGGTCAGTCCGGTGCTACAACAATATGGCGGCGCGCAGTGCTTTCATTGCAAAAATCCGAGCTTTGTTAGAGAATAACGCCGCCTTCAATCTATTCAATTAAACTTGAAAGGAATAGAAAAATGTCTGCGAGTGACAAGCTGCTGGTCACGCTCGAAAACGGCATCAAACGTATTACTATCAACCGCCCCGAACGCCGCAACGCGCTTGACGGCGAAACAATGATTCTGTTGCGAGAAGAGATCGAGCGATCAGCCGAAGATGAAAGCAGAGTTGTAATACTGACAGGCGCAGGCAATTCATTCTGCGCTGGCGCTGATCTTCAAGCCGTGGGCCAGCGCGAAGTTGACGTGACGACATCTCTACGCGAGCGCACGAATCCAACCATTCTGGCTATGCGAAAACTGGCAAAACCCATCATCGCTCGCATACACGGCCACGCTGTCGGTGTCGGGTGCAACTATGCTCTCGCCTGTGACATTCTGATAGCTTCCGATCAAGCGAAGTTCGGGCAGGTGTTCATCAAAATCGGCTTGATGCCTGACGGCGGCTCGACTTATTTCCTGCCACGCATAGTCGGCTACGCGAAGGCATTCGAGTTGATAGCAACGGGCGACATCTTCGGCGCTCAGGACGCGCTTGCGCTCGGCCTTGTGAATCGCGTCGTAGCGTTTTCGGAACTGGACGCGACGGTGAATGCGATGGCCGAGCGGCTCGCCGCTTCGCCTCCGATTGCGCTCGCGAAGATCAAAGAAGGACTTGCTAACGGCGAGCGATCAGACCTTGCGGGCGCGCTTGAGTTCGAGGCGGTCAATCAGGGCGATTGTTTCCGCTCGGATGACTTCAAAGAAGGAGTCGCGGCTTTCCTCGAAAAGCGCAAAGCCAATTTTCAGGGCAAGTAAATCAGACGATGCGGAAAGCAACTCAGGCGCTCCGAGCCGCGTCATTCTTTGCGATGGTCGCAGTCGTTTTTTCGGCGCGGGCATCTGACGGCGCGCATTCTTTGCAAGCAACAAATGGTTGCGTCGCGTGTCACCAGAAACAAAACGACAATTCCGTCGCGCTCTACGCCGACAGCACGCACGCGAAATCGGGATTCAATTGCAGTCGTTGTCACGGAGGCAATACAAAGGCGGCGGACAAAGCAGCAGCGCACGCTGCAGGTTTCGTGGGCAAGCCGTCCGTGAATGAAACGCTTGCGATGTGCGGCGCGTGTCACACGGCGCAGATTGCGATGTTTAAGAATAGTCTTCACTTTCCTGATCGAGTAGGCGCGCCGCGCATGACTTGCGTAGATTGTCACGGCGCGCACATGGTCGGGTCAGTGTCGCGCGATTTCAGTTTCGCGCTTTACTGCACTGATTGTCACGGGCTTGAGTATTTGCCCGCTCTCCCGCGTGATTTTCAGAAGCTGCTCGCGCTCACGGACGAAGAGAAGCAGATGTTTGCCAAACTTGAATCCGCCGGGCACAAGCCTTCGTCGGACTTGCTTGCGCGCCGCAAAGAGATTCGCCGCCAGATAGGCGAGATAGTTCACGCGACAGATTTGCGAGGCGGGCTTGAAAGACTGTCGCAGATTTTAAAGCTCGGAGATGAATTCAAAGCGGTGGTCGAGCGCGAGGCTAAATAGCCAACGCAATCGAGACTTTGAATATCACGAGTAAGCTCTGGCTCTCAACACATCACAAAAACGGACGGACACGGCATGACAAATCGAGAAAAGACCACGTTCGCGCTCTTCGTGTTATTCGCGATCAACACGATGAACTTTTTCGACCGCCAGATTCTCGGCGCGGTCGGTGAAACCGTTCGCGAAGAATGGAAGTTAAGCGATACCGCGCTTGGCACTCTGGGCACGGCTTTCACTTTGCTCTACGCGATTGTGGGCGTGCCGCTCGGAAGGCTCACAGACAAATTCCTTCGCACGTGGATTTTATCGGCGGGCGTTGCTGTGTGGAGCCTCTTTACAGCCGTGTCGGGCATAGCTCAGAACTATTCGCAACTTTTCTTAGCGCGACTGGGCGTGGGCGTAGGCGAAGCGGCTTGCGCGCCTGCTGCGACTTCTCTGATAGGCGATCTGTTTCCTGCCAGCAAGCGAGCCAAAGCTTTTGCAGTTTTCATGATGGGTCTTCCGATAGGCATCGCGTTGAGCTTCGCAGTCAGCAGCTACGTCACTCATCGTTATGGTTGGCGGCCAGCTTTTTATATTGCTGGAATTCCCGGATTGATTTGCGCGGCGCTTGCACTGATGATGCGAGAGCCGCAGCGCGGCGCGTCCGAGGTTCACGCCATCAGCGGAAAAAAACGGGAAGGCTCGCCATACAAGCTTGTGCTTTCGATCCCGACTATGTGGTGGATAATTGCTTCCGGCGCGTTGCACAATTTCAACATGTACGCCATCGGTTCTTTCCTCGTCTCTTTCCTGGTTCGTGTTCATAAGCTGGATATATTTGAAGCAGGAATGATCTCGATGTTCACATACGGGCTTGCAGGCATACCGGGTCTGTTCATAGGCGGCATGCTCGCCGATTCCATCATGAAACGCAGGTCGAACGGGCGAATGCTGGTCGCAGCAATCTCGCTGCTGCTTTCAGTTCCGTTCATCTACTTCGCTTTGGGCATGCCGGTTGGCGCAACAACGGGTTTTGCCGTGATGATGTTTATGGGCTGCGCGACGATGTATGTTTATTACTCGACCGTGTACTCAACCATACAGGATGTGATCGAGCCGTCGCTTCGCGGCACAGCAATGGCGCTGTATTTCTTTGCGATGTACGTGATGGGCGCATCGCTCGGCCCTGTCGGAATGGGGTTCCTGAGCAGCTATTTCACCAAAAGCGCAGCAACCGCAGCAGGCGTAACCGATATGTCATTTGAAGCTTTGAGACCTTTTGCGCCTCAAGGTTTGCACTCGGCTTTGTACATCATACCTGTGCTGAGTTTGATTCTGGCTATAGTCTTGTTTGCAGGCTCGCGCACGGTGACGAAAGACATGGAGCGATTGCAGAAATGGATGCGTGAATCAGCCGATGAACCTGCCAGCGCAGGGGCGGCAAAGGTAGGAGCCGCGAAATAAAAGTTCAAAGATCATGAAAAGTAGCAGTCCCGTTAGGGACGACCTGTCTATAATATCTGTACATAGAAAGGTCTTGTAGCTCCGTAGGAGCGACCTGTTGACTCAGAGGTCGCTCCTACGGAGCTACTGAAAACATTCAGCAGCATCGCACTGCTATAGACAGGTCGCTCCTACGGAGCTACGAAATCATTTTGCATTCTGAAGCTATAGACAGGTCGCTCCTACGGAGCTTATATCTATTGTTGAAGTTTTGATGCTATTCAAAATGAGACTCA
>DATEKX010000312.1:0-3915 GCA_035277165.1 Blastocatellia bacterium
AAGCGGCGTTGATTCGTTCGATGGCCCCTGCTCGCATTCGTGTGCTCGGAACGGTTGATCCGCCCGATGGGAAATCGGCGGTTGAATCGCTCACCTATCAATGCGAGACGTTGAAGATTGATGGGCTGAAGCTTTACCCGCCGGGGCCGGACACACGCGGCTGGCGAATGGACGACGAGAAGAATACTTATCCGCTCTACGAAGTGCTGCGCAAACACAAGGTGAAAAACATCTGCGTGCACAAAGGGTTTCCCGGCTCATTCCTCGAAGAGTATTGCCACCCCATTGACATGACGCGCGCGGCTGCCGCTTTCCCCGATCTCAACTTCATAGCATTCCACAGCGCCTATCCGTTCGATGCGGAGCTTGCCGAACAGGCGAAGCGCGCAAAGGTGAAAAACATCTATGCAGAACTTGGCACACTTGCGGCCATCATGGTGCAAGACCCCAAACGTTACGCGCAGTTGATAGGCGGATTGCTCGACGGGCTGGGCGAAGACAACATCCTATGGGGAACTGACACACCTGTCATCGGCCCGCCTCACTGGCAGATAGAAGCGTTTCAGGCTTTCACAATTCCTGACGAGATGATCGAGCGCAACAAATACCCGCAGCTTACTGCGGAGGTTAAACGAAAGATACTCGGCCAGAATGTGGCGCGGCTATTTAACATTGACATCGCGGCGACGCGACGCGCAGTCGAAAACGATCTGCTTTACAAACTGCGCGAAGACGGAAACCCGCTGCCTGTGACGGTCAATGTAAATAAACTCAAAAAGCAATGACAGTGAATTATGGAATTGAACCTCGGACATTTCAGCATTCGCAACTGGCAGCGCGGAGATGAACAATCGCTCGTGCGTCATGCCAACAATCGAAAGATATGGCTCAACGTGCGTGATCGATTCCCGCATCCTTACACGCTCGCCGCTGCTGATGAATGGATAAAGAGAGCGACATCTGACCCGGCATGCAATGACTTTGCAATAGCGGTAGACGACATTGCGGTTGGCGGCATAAGCATCTTTTTGCAAACGGACATATTTCGCCGCTCGGCTGAGATAGGTTACTGGCTCGGAGAAGAGTTCTGGGGGCGAGGCATCGTGACCGAAGCTGTGCGCGCGATGACTGAATACGCCTTCTCTCATTTTGATATCTGCCGAATTTATGCGGGCGTGTTCGAGTGGAACCCCGCGTCAATGCGCGTGCTCGAAAAGGCCGGATACGAATTTGAAGGCCGTATGAAGAAGAGCGTCACCAAAGAGGGTCAGACGATAGACGAATGCATTTACGCGATTGTGCGATTGTGAGGCTTCTCAAATCGTGTTACCAGTAAACCGGGTGACGATAAAGTTTGTGCCGCATCCCATACCGAATAATCCCGTTGGCCGATAATTATACAGGCCCTATTCATCGAGCGCGCCATACTTCCCAGATACGCGTTTTTCTAGATTAATTGCGTACAATCTGCCTTATGTTGATTCGTACAACCCGCCTCTATATTCACTAAAGGCTTAGAGCAAGCTTGGCATCCGAGTTGCAAAATATAAAAGCAGTAAGGACGAAGCGAGGCGTTCAATTGCTTTGTTTTAAGAAAGGGGAAAAAGAGTATGCGTAATACTTTTAAGAAATCATTTGGTGCTTTGATGATGTGCTGCGTGGTGCTTGCTATGGCAGCGCCGAGCTTTGCACAGTGGCGTGGTTCAAGCCGCTACAACAGAGGATCTGTTGACCGTTTAATCCGTCAGGCAGAAACCCACAGTAATCAATTCGTGGGAGTGTTTGATCGGGCGCTCGACAGGAGCCGTCTGGATGCAACTATAAGGGAAGATCGTCTGAATGAAAAAGCGGCAGAGCTTGAAAGACAGCTTAACGTAGCTCGCGGAGAGTTTGACCGTTCACCCAATCACTGGGCGATACGTTCGGCCATTTCAAACGCTATAAACGTTGGCCAGAGTATCAATACGGTAATGCGCAGGCGGAATTTGACGCCTAATGCAGAGCGTCAATGGACGATGCTCAGGTCTGATTTGAACAGACTTGCTACGGCGTACGGCTTGCGCCAGTTGCGATAACAATTGCAATAAGCAAATTAAGTAACGTCAGCGTTCAGCACTTTATCTGCTGAACGCTGACGTTACTTTTTTGCTGATTTATCTTGTACAACCCAAGGCCATGCAGTAGTCGAAATAAATCATACTCTTCCTTGCTGGGAGCGCGGGCGTCCCGCCTGCCGGTCTTCAATCAAGAATCATTCAAGTTATTACCAGAGACTTATGCCTCGCAGTTGAAGCATCTGATTCGGGGATTGAGGCTATATTGACGATGCGGTAGTTCGGCGCATCACAGAACAAAGGGTTTGTAAGAAAAAAATAATGGCGCGTCATAAGATACGCGCCATTATTTTTTTGTTGGATTACGTTACTGTGCGAAGCTCTTTATCGGAAGAACTCCATTGCGACCTGCGAGAGCGCGCCGACTATCGGCTCGGCTATGCGATTCGTGCGGCTTCGCCCTCCGCCGAATGTTCCTGCCAGCAACAGGCCGATGCCTATGCCCGCGCCGAACGCGATAAGCGTGAGCTTGCCCGGATTCTCGCGACCATAAGTCATCGTTTGATCATAGGTGCTGCTCAACACTTCGCTCGTTCTGCTATAGGCATCATTTACGACTTGCTTTGTCTGATCGTAAGCCGTCTGAGCTGTGTCCTTAGCGCGCTGTGTGGCGCTGGCTGCCTGCGCCCCTATATTTCCACTGTCGCCTACGTTCCCACTGGTGGAATGTGTGTTAGGCGCATTCCCAATTGTGTTACTTGCGCGGCTCTGTGTTGAACCGGTCGTGCTCGGATTATTGCCTGTTGTCTTGCCCGATTCGGTTGAGAAATTTTTATTTTGATCCATGTAACTCCCTCCTTGTAATGAATGATTTTTGCCAATCCTCTAGTAACTGCTCGTAGAGGAATGAGACGTTTGAAAATTCGCATCGAAACCTTCGCGCTCGCGCGCAAATGTCTGGCTGTTGTCTGATTGACGGTTATTGCCCGTTATTGCTGTGAGCGCCTTCTGCTTTGCAAAATCAACAGCCGCTTTCGTCACCATGGCGAAGATCGCTGCTTTGACGGTTTTCCCTGAAACCAATTTGCGTTTTATCACATCGCCTGCAACATCGCTGATGCGGTCGGTTAAGTCATCTGCAATATCAGCAACCGCATCCATAATGCGTTCCTGCGGCGTAGGCTCTCGCTTAAAAATTCCTGAGACCAGAAAACCAACTCCCGCCGCCAGCCCCAGCGCAACGCCCGGATACTCTGCCACGTACTCACGCCAGTCGAGCGTCTGATGAATGCGCTCGCCGAGCTTGTCTACGGTCTCAGATATCGTTTCGCGTTTGGCGGCAATGTCCTGGCGAATCTCGCGCGCACTGCGCTCATCCGTGTCATCAGCGCTTCTTTGCGTTGCTAAGTTAGTTCTTTCAGCCATTCTTTATCCTCCTCAAGTGTCTCGATGGTCTGTTCAGGCTTGAGGCTAGTTTCTTTGAGCCGGTTGAGACCTATGGAAACCACGATGCCTGCGACAATGGCGAACACGCCTCCGACGATAAGCGCCGCATAGCCCGCATCCATTAAATGAGCCAGACCAATTACAGCCGCAGCCGTCAGCGCCAACACTGCTACTAAACCAACCACCGCTCCGACGGCGACCGTTACAACGCCTGAGCGAAAAGATTTAACCTTCTCGCCCATTTCCTGCTTGGCTAAAGCGATCTCGTCACGCACGAGGGCCGCCGAGTTGTTGGCCAGTTGCCCCAGCAGTTCACCAAATGATTCACGCGACACGTTCATATCAACCCTTTTATCAAGCTCTGTGCGCGTTTGCATTAGAGCTACCTCCTTCTGAATAGCGCGCCAAGTATCAG
>DATEKX010000313.1:0-6543 GCA_035277165.1 Blastocatellia bacterium
ATGGAGCAAGTGGCAGAGTCGGGCGCTTATTTCACTACCGCCATCGCAGACGAACCCATCATCGTAGTGCGCGGCGCGGATGAAAAGCTGCGCGCTTTCTCAAACGTCTGCCGCCATCGCGCGGGGCCTGTCGCTTCGGGCGAAGGGAATCGCAAAGTTTTTCGATGCGGCTATCACGGTTGGACTTATACGCTGGATGGCCGGTTGCTGGGCACGCCCGAATTCGACGGAGTTGAATGTTTCAGCAAAGAAGAAAACTGCCTGCCTGAATTCGCTGTTGACACATGGGGCGCGCTCGTCTTTGTGAATCTGGATCGAAATTGTGCGCCGCTCGACGCGACGCTCGCCGATCTGCCCTCGCTCATCCATCACGATTTCACGAGCATGAAATTTGCCGCGCGCAAAGACTGGGAATTTGACTGCAACTGGAAAGTCTACGTTGACAACTACCTCGAAGGCTATCACATCCCCGTAGTTCATCCGGGGCTATCGCGCGAGATCGATTATTCGCACTACTACACAGAGACGGGGCGTTACTATTCGATTCAGCATTCGCCGATCAAGCAGACTAAAGAAGCGCGGCTCAGGCGCGATGAGATGGCCGAAACCAACGAAGCGCAATTCTTCTGGATATTCCCGAACCTGATGCTGAATGTTTATCCTGATAATTATTCGACGAATTTAATTGTGCCGCTCGGGCCGGAGCGGACGCTCACGATTTTTGAATGGTACTTCCGCGATGTCGAGCGCAGTGAGGTGCAGGAAAATATACGCCGCTCGATTGAGTTCAGCGACGAGATTCAAATCGAAGATATCCAAATCTGCGAAGCTGTGCAGCGCGGCTTGCGCTCGCGTTCATACAAAACGGGACGTTACAGTGTGAAGCGCGAAAACGGCGTTCATCATTTTCACGGTCTGCTTGCAGAGTTCTTCGCAAAAGATTAAGCGAATGAAACGTTGGCAGGCAGGCCAAGAAATTCAGCGTAGCGGTCTGCGGCGACAGAAATCTTTTTTTGGTCGGACTTGGTGATTGAGTTGAATGGGCTTACTTCAATCGCAAGTGAGTTTTTCTTAAACTCACGCTTCCAGATGCCAACAACCTGACCATCCACAACAACGATAGGTTTAAAGATGCCGTATCCTGTATTCATCAATTTTGTATAGGCCGGGTCAAGCACGGCGCTGCGGTCTTTGTAGGCGACCGTGTATTCGTCAAAAGGCGGCAGCAGATAAGCCTTCGTCGCATCTTTTTTGACCCGCGCGTTTTGAGGAAACCAGTATGTCTGACTGCCAACGACCTCTTGTATAAGTTGCGGCTTGATCATTTCAAGACTGGCTCTCGCCTCGGCTGCTTTCAGCCCTGACCACCAGATAAAATCCTGCAATGATGCTGGCCCGTGACTCGTGAAGTAGCGCCTTGCCAGTTCGGCCAATGCCTCATCGCGTTCTATGGTTTTGCACTCTGGCACCCATTCATCGAACAGCGTAAACGTTAATTGTTTGCCTCGCCTCGCGCCGAAACAGATGAGCCTGAGTATTGAAGCGCGATAAATAATATGGCCGAGGCGATAGTTGCCTGTAGAAATACCGGCACGCTCAAGCGCGCGTGCGATTTCCGGGCGTGTCAATTGCCTGCCGCCTTCGAGCGCGCGAACCAGCACTTTATAAGTTTTCTTAAAAGTCGCTTCGTCTAGTTCAAGCTGGCGATTCCTGAAGGCAGAACTCGCAATAGCGCGCGGCTCCATAAGCTTTAAGAGCCAGCGAATATCCGTCGCCGCTATGTAATGCAATGTGCCGCGCATCGGCCACGAGCGGACAATAGTTTTGTCGGCAATCGCCTGTTCAATACTTGCTTCGGTCGCGTGCCGCATGCGAAGCCCGATTGCCCAGAGCACGCCGAGATAATCCTGACCCTGTGCCGCGCCTAACCACGCGATCACATCGCTCGGTTTCTCAAAATCGGCTCTGGAAATGTATTGATTGTGTAGTCGTTGATGCGCGATGTTCAGGTTTGTCATTATCTGTGTAGTAGTTTAATAAGCGAGCAATTGTTTCGCGGCCTTCATGATTTTATCAACCGAAGGCAGCATGGCCATTTCAAGGGGCGGGCTGAAAGGCACTGGCACGTCAAGCGATGCGACGCGCATCACGGGCGCGTCGAGATAATCGAACGCTTCTTCGGCGATTATCGCAGCCACTTCTGCGCCAAACCCGGCTGTCATATTCGCTTCGTGAACAACGAGCGCGCGGCTGGTCTTTTTCACGCTCTCCAGAATCGTTTCTTTGTCGAGCGGCGCAAGCGAACGCAGATCAACGACTTCAACCGACGCGCCTTCTTTCTCTAACTCTCTGGCTACTTCGACCGAGTGATGAACAGTGCCGCCATAACTGATGATCGAAAGATCGTTCCCCATTGTGCGAAGCGCAGCAACGCCGATTGGCACTACGTGCTCGCCGTCTGGCACTTCTTCGCGGTAGTGGCGATAAAGGAATTTGTTCTCAAGATAAACAACCGGGTTGTTGTCGCGTATCGCAGCCGTGAGCAGTCCCTTCGCATCTTTTGCAGTCGCAGGCAGCACGACTTTCAAACCCGGCGTGTGTGCAAACCACGCTTCAGGATTCTGCGAATGATAAGGCCCCGCGTGAATGCCTCCGCCCGTCGGCCCGCGAAAGACCACAGGCATCGAGATGCCCCATCGGTAATGACACTTTGCGGCGTAGTTCACAATTTGATCGAACGCGCAGGCTATGAAATCAATGAACTGAAATTCGACCACGGGGCGAAACCCGACCGTCGCCGCGGCACACGCAGCGCCTACGAAACCCGATTCGGATATGGGCGTATCAATCACGCGGTCAGGGCCGAATTCGTCGAGAAAGCCTTGAGTGATTTTGAACGCGCCGCCGAATGCGCCGATGTCTTCGCCGAGTATGAATACGCTTGGGTCGCGGCGCATCTCTGTGCGCAGCGCGTCGCTTATCGCCTGTAAGTATGTGATGCGTGCCATTTTAATTTTGTTCTTTTTTTATCAAAGGAAGCGCTTCTTTCACTGTGTCAACCAGAATGTCCATGTCTTCGGGTTTATGCAGCGCCTTTATCGCGCCTGCGTCAACCGCTGCCGCCAGATAGGTTCTGTCATACGCCGACATCGCTATAATTGGAATGCGGTCGTAATTCGTTATTCTTCTTACCTGATGAATGAACTCCAGCCCGGTCATCTCCTGTATTCTCAAGTCCGTCACTATCACATCAGGTTTATTCTCCATCAGGTAATTCATTGCCGAAGCACAATCCTCTTTAGCAATGACGGTGAAACCTTCGCTTTCCAGCATCAAACGCACAGCATTCAGAATATCCCGATTGTCTTCTATGATTAAAATATTGCCCTTTGACATATCGAGGCTCCCCCTGTGAAAAAGTGAATCAAATCACATGTTATTTTAACTCCAAAATTAAAAATGTCCTCCTGTTTCTCTAGGCTGCGCGGCCATCAGCGCGGGTATCGCGGTCTGCTCGATTTCTTCAAAATTGTTTTTGCGATCTTCGGGCTTAGGGTCATGCGGCGATGGCGCGATCAATCTTTCAGTGACAGTTTCCGGTTTCGGAAAAGGAAGTGATTCAGCGTACTCGACCGCGCGCTCGACTTGTCGGGCAGCGACTTCATCAATTCGCACGATCATCCCTCGGTTGACGCGAGCGCGTTCGACCAGCCATCGGCGATACATCGCGAGCGGGTCGCGCGCTTCCCAGAATTCTCTCAACTCTTTCGGCACGTAAGCGCAATCGTCGTGCTCGCCGTGCCCGCGCCTGCGAAACGTTTTGAACTCGATGAGCGCAGGCCCCTTGCCGCTTCGCGCGTGAGCGATGCCGCGCCGCGCCGCCTCGATTACTGTGAACAAGTCGTTGCCAAAAGCTGTTTCTGCGTAGATGTTAAAGGCGGGCGCGCGGTCTGCGACGTTCTTTACGGGCATCTGTTTTTCGGGCGGAGTCGAGTAAGCGAATTGATTCACTTCGCAAATTATGACGAGCGGGAGCTTGTGAATCGCAGCGAAGTTAAGCCCTTCGTAAAAGTCGCCGGGGCTTGTCGCTCCATCGCCTGTGAATGCGAGATAGATGTTCGGCTGGCGGCGCAGCTTGAACGAAAGCGCGTAGCCTGCGCCTGTCGGAATCCACGCGGCCATCGAGCCGTTGTGATAAGGAGCGATGCCGTAATTTTCAATGTCTGCCAGAAACAACCCCAACTCGCGCCCATGCGATGGCCCTTGATCTTTGCCGAACCAGCGAGCCAGCACGTGCTCAGGTTTGACGCCGCGATAAAAGTACGCCGCCAGATTGCGCGCGACCATGCTCATCAGGTCGCCCTGTTTGAGCAGGCTTGTGCAACCGACAGAGGTCGCCTCCTGTCCCGTGCCCAGATAGACCGCGCCGAATATCTTGCCCTGGCGATAGAGCGCTGCGAGTTTCTCTTCAAACGTGCGAGCGAGCCTCATCGCTGAATACATCTTCAGCAATTGTTCTTCGGTGAACGAGAGCTTGCCCGGGTCTGCCTGTATTTCATCCGGGTAATCCGGCAGTGTCACGGTCGGCGACATTTGGGCCATCGGTTTCGTATCCTTTCTTGAAGCGAATCAGGCGCTACAGATCAGGCAAGCCGTCCCATCGCGGAGGAACTAAACGGCGGCGACCGTCTTCGCTCAAAGTGATTCCCGGCTCGTCCATTTGCACGCGATCCCAGAGCTTGCACGTCACCTGTTTGTGCATCTGGTCCAGCCCTTCGCAGTAATTCGTGAACACACACCGGCGCACTTGCGCGCCGTGCCCTGATCTAATCTTCATGAACCAATCGGGGTCTGCCAACGACTGGCGCGCGGCTGCGATTATATCAGCCTCGCCGCTCAGAAGAATCTTTTCAGCCTGCTCGAACGTAGCGATGCCGCCCGATGTGACTATGGGAGTCTGAAAGCCTGCATCGTTGATTGCGTGTTTGATTGCCTCAGCAAGCGGCACATTGCGACCGAACGGCCCGCGCTCGTCCGACAGTACGGTCGGCATGCATTCGTAGCCGCTGCGACCAGTGTAAGGATAAACGGCATGGCCGACTTTCGGCTGCTTCGCATCGTCGAACTTGCCGCCCTTTGAGACTGAAAGATAATTGAACCCGGCGCGCGCGAATTCAACACCGAAATAAACCGCATCATCGAGATGGCTGCCGCCTTCGATCACTTCATCGCCGAGAAAGCGCACGCCCACAGTGTAATCGGAACCAATGCGCTCGCGCACCGCCTTATAAATTTCGAGCGGCAATCGCACGCGATTTTCTCGCTCGCCGCCGTAACCATCCGCTCGCATGTTTTTAGCGCTCAGAAAAGACGCCATCGTGTAAGCGTGCGCGTAATGCAATTCGACTCCGTCGAACCCGGCTTCGCGCGCCCTTGCGGATGCGTCTGCGAAAATGCCCGGCAACACCTGCGGCAGTTCTTTGATGTGCGGCAAGTCCATGTCGGTCACGCGCTCGCGATAGCCGTAGCGCAATGATTCAAACTCGCGCTCATCAAGAATTTTTTCGAGCACTTCATCCGGCGCATCAGCCAGAAAGCCGAGCACGTGTGATTCATCTTCATCAACCCATCTCGCATCATCAGTCAGGTCTGCGAGCGCTTCACGATGAAGGCGGTTTAATTTGAAGAAGCGCCGAAAATACCTGTCTTTCGGCGGGCGGCGCTTGACGGCGAGAAAATCAATTATCTGAATGAACAACCGCGTGTGGCCTCGGCTCGCTCGTCTGACCGTCTCTACAAGTTTGCGAAGACCGGGAATGAACCGGTCGTGGCTGATGCGAAGCAGCGGGCCGCTCGCTATATCGCGTACGCCGGTCGCTTCGACTACTATCGCGCCGGGTCGTCCCTCTGCGAATCTGGCGTACCATTCGAGAATGTTTTCAGTGACGAACCCATCTTCGGTCGCTCGCCAGGGAACCATCGCGGGAACCCACGTGCGGCTTTCGAGCGCGACCGGCCCGACCGAAATTTCAGAGAACAACAATGAACGCGCGGCTTCTTCTTCGGTAGGCCAGCGAGTTTCAGGTATCTGATGGCGTATAGGATTTTCAGTGTGCCACATATCAAAAGAAAATTATGAACGATGAATTATGAATGATGAACTGCGAATAAGAAGTCTAGCATGAACTGTCGCGAGAGTTCACCGCAGAGGCGCCGCAGGACGCGGAGATTACGCAGAGAAAAATTTTTATTACCTCTGCGCCCCCTCTGCGTCCTGCGGCGATTCTGCGGTGAATCAATTTCAAATGTTATCCGGTTGAGCGGAGCCAGTTGTCGTAAGCGGCGATGAATTCGGGGTCGCGCTTCTTCAATTTTTCGTAATCTATTTTTTTGCTGCGCGTCATCAGCTTGTAGGCAAAAGGCAACGGGTCAAAATGCATCTCTTCTTTCGCGTTTTCAAACAGCAGCAAGCTCGAATAAGCCGCGTCTTGATACGCATCAATGATTGGTTTTCTGACGCTTTGAAATTCGGCGAGCGTTTCT
>DATEKX010000314.1:0-4913 GCA_035277165.1 Blastocatellia bacterium
CCGATAATGCGACTGATGGCATCAGGCTTAATCTGTTTGCTCGTTATCACGGCTACGAGCGCGGCTGAAACAAAGAGGCTGCGCCGTTCGCAGCAACAACAGCAGCAGCAACAACAGCAGCCGAAACCGCCCCCGCCCGGACAACAGAATCAGCCGCAGCCTAATCAGCCGCAACAGCAACAAAAACAGCAACAGCAGCCGCCCGGCCAGACGCCTCAGCAGCCGCCTCCACCCGGCCAGCCCAGCCCTCAACAACCTGTTCCGCCCGGTCAGCCGCCACAGACGCAAGCGCCGACACAGCAGCAGCAGCAACAACAGCAACAACCGGCAAGCCCTAACATACAGAATCAGCCGTCGCAGTCTGCTCAACCCGGCGTGCCAGCTACTCCGGGCCAGCGCGTAGGCGATGCGGGCGCTGTCATTCCGCCGCAGTTGCCGACCGCGCCGCCGCCTGTTGCGCCCAACTATCAAGCGCCTGTTCGTCCATTGCCTTCGGCAGAAAGAGTCGGCGTTGACGTAGCCAATCAAGCGCCTCTCACTTTGACCGAAGCGATAGCTCTAGCCTTATCCAACAACAATGACATCAACGCTTCGCGCATAGATGTAGAGATGTCGCAGTTCGATTTGAAAGCGGCGCGCGGCGTATTCGATCCTGTGCTCTCTTCCGAAAGTTATTATGAACGCCGCGTTACGCCCATAAGCTCGCTCATCGGCGGAGGCGCTAACGGCAAGACGACGACGGTTGATGCGACGGGCAATGCGCGATTGAGCGGATTCTCTCCGTTCTTTGGCGGCAACTATCAAGTGGATTTCACGTCATCGCGGACAACGACAGACAACCTGTTTGCTTCGCTCAACCCGCAGTTCCCTTCTGCGCTGACTTTCACCTACACGCAGCCTCTGTTTCGCGGATTGAGAATTGACGACAACCGTCGCCGCATTCAGATTGCGAAAAAGAACGTGTCGCTCACCGATGCTCAGTTTCGCCAGCGAGCGATTGAAACTATCACGCGAGTCCAGCAGGCATACTGGGATTTGACGTTCGCGCTCAGAAACCTGCAAGTGCAGATTGATGCAGTCAAGCAAGCTCGCACGCAGGTCGAAAGCAATCGCAGGCAGGTCGAGCAAGGGATACTTGCGCCGATTGATGTGGTCGCAGCCGATACGCAGGTGACGACATTCGAGCAGAACGTCTACGTCGCGCAGGAATCAGTGACGCGGGCAGAAAATACTTTGAAGTCATTGATGCTTGCAACCCGCGCTGACTCGCTGTGGTCGCGCGCTATTCTGCCGGTAACGCCGGTCACGCTTGAGCCGCCGCGCGTGCCAATAGATCAAGCTCTGACGGGCGCGCTCGCAAACCGACCGGAGATGGATCAGTTGAAAGCCAGCCGAGACATCAATCAAATCAACACGCGCTTTTATAACGATCAAACGAAGCCGCAGATTGATCTGATAGGCGCATACACGGCGACCGGACTGGCAGGCACTCCGGTTGATCGCGGCACAAGCCCCTTTTCAAACCAGGCGCTTCAGGATCGCGTCAACGAGCTTTCCCAGATTGCGGGGCTTCCGGCACTGCCTCCTTTGCCTGTTGGAACGGTCTCCGATGTGCTGATAGGCGGCTACAACCAGTCGCTCAGAAATATCTTTAATCAAGCCTTTCCGACGGCCCGCGCAGGCGTTCGCTTTTCTTTTCCCGTCGGCAATCGAACGGCTGAAGCAAACTATGGGCGCTCGCTGGCAGAAGGCCGTCGCATAGACACTCAACGCCAGCAGCTTGAACAACAGATCGAAACCGAAGTGCGAAACGCGCTTCAGGCAGTGCGCTCGGCGGAAGCGCGATTGGCGGCAGCAGCAAGCGCGCGATCTTCGTCCGAGCAGCAGTACACGAGCGAACA
This sequence comes from Blastocatellia bacterium, assembly GCA_035277165.1. Lineage (GTDB taxonomy): Bacteria > Acidobacteriota > Blastocatellia > UBA7656 > UBA7656 > DATEKX01. The sequence continues at coordinate 1,902 of DATEKX010000314.1, forward strand.
GCGCCGCTTTCAGGCAGGTCTTTCGACAACGTTCCTTGTCCTGCAACGCCAGACCGATCTGACAGCCGCGCAAGGGCGCGAGCTTCAAGCGCAGACCGACCTCAATAAAGCGATAGCCGATTTCCAGCGCGCGACAGGCTCAACATTGCAGGTGAATAATATTACAGTGCGAACCGATACGCCGACTCGCCAGTTGGAACATCGCGCATCGGCGTCTCCTGAATGAACCGCGAGAGGTTTAAGCTATGCGCGCAGCTTCGCAGGCAATATCGTTTGAACGGGTTCGGCGCTCGCTTGGGCTTCTGTCGCTGTCTGTATTGGTCGCAGCGGTGTCGGCTTGCCGGTCGTCGGAAAGCGGCGAGCGCCCGCGCGGACTCGTAGTCGTCAACGCGACCGCAACGGGCATAGTGCGCCGCGTGCTTGCAAGCGAAGGCGCTGCAGTGAATGAAAACGCCGTCATTTTAGAGATCGCCGCGCAACCTGAAACGCCAGTCACACAGCAGCCTCAGACAGATGATTCGCAGGCGCGAGCGCAAGCGGCTAATGCCGTAGCGCAAAGAGACATTAAAGCAGACGAGGCAGAGGTTCAGCGCGCAGCCGTCGAGGTTCAACGCATTACACCGCTTGTCGCTTCCGGCGCAGCGTCGCAAGCGGAACTGGACGCTGCGCGCGCGCAGTATCAACAAGCTCAAGAGAAGTTGCAACGCGCGAAAGATACGGCTCAGAGCGCACAGCGCAATTTAATAGCTCAACAAGGACGCGCTCAAACACAGCAGCCTCAAAAGCCGAGCGAGCAAATCATCAGTGTGCGCGTGCCTTCGTCCGGCGTTGTGCGAGTTATCAGCGTGCGCGCGGGCCAGCGGGTTACAGAGGGACAACCAATTGCCACAATCGCCTCTGATAAATAAACGATGAAAGTAAGAGCCGGTAAAATCAATGCGGTTGAAGCAGATCAATTTGAGATCAATATTGGCCCGCGCGAACAATTCAAGCGTAGCCTGCTTGGAAAGGTCGCGTTAATCGCGAGCGTGGCTTTAACATTTGTGTTGATCGCATACGGTGTGCCGCGACTCGCTCGGCTTGTCATCTTTTTCCCGTTGTGGATGGCCGCGCTCGGATATTTTCAGGCGCGCGAGAAGACCTGCATAGCGCTGGCAGCGCGCGGCACATGCAACATGGACACAGGCGAACAAAAGATAGAAGACCCTATGCGAAAAGCAAAGTTACGAGAGAAAGCGCGAAAGATTCATCTTCGCGCGCTCGTTTTGGCCGTTGTGCTCACGCTATTGATACTGGCTTTTCCTTAAACATCGAAGGAGAGATGAAAATGCAAATCATAAGAATTGGTGTTTGGGTACTGGTTTTCTGTGCCGTAGTGGCGACAGGTGTCGAGGCTTATCGAGGGAAAAATTCTCCTGAACCTGCAGCGGTCGGCGCGCAGGATGTGATAGGACTTGACCGCCGCATCAGTTCGCTCGAACAGAGATTGTATTCCATCGAGTCGAACATAAGCAGGCTGCAACAGCAGGCTATTAGCTCAAGGAGTCCGGTTCCATCTCAGACCGGGCGCGATCCTGAAGTAGATAGATTGCGCAGCGAAGTAGAACTATTGAATGCTCGCGTGCGAGAGCTTGAATGCGGGGTTGTGCATCTGGACGAGCGCACGTTGTCTGCGGCTGCGAAAGAGGCGCGGGGACGCGCGGGCGCGCAATCGAAAGACCCTTGCAGGCTCAACCCTGAAACGCCGGTTCGACTTTCGTCGCGCCCGTGACAGAAGGTTAGGGGTGAAGATATTATAGTTTCGGACGTTCTCTGTTAGCAGCGACAGAGTGATTCCTTCACTGCTAAATTTTTTTGATGTCTCACCTGTCTATCGAGCATGGGTTAATCAAACTACAAGGGGTCTTGTGCTGCGCTCTAATACCTGTGCCAGCACGTCTTACAGCTAATGAAAAAAAATATATTTCTCGTTGTTGCAGTTCAGTTATTGCTGCTGTCCACGCTTCATGCTCAAAGCTTGAAAGATGCGATAACTTATGATGAGAACAATAACCAGACGAAATTGATAGATGTCAATTCCAGTTTGGTTGAAACATCTTTTAGCTTTAAGAAGGAAAAGTTTGAATTATCAAAGGCAAACATTAGCCCCGGCATTCGGATTCTTCATCCGGCCTACTCTGCGGCATTCGATAATCTGGTCATTCAGCAGAACCAACCTCAAGCTCCGCAATTGAACGAAACCGAAAAGGAAGCAGAAGTCTCTGCTGATGCAAATCAGGCGAACGACTACTCAGACAAAAAATTCAAATGGGATTCGGCGATTCGCCAGTCGCTACTATTTCTCGGGTTTCAACACGGCTTACGGCTCACGCAAAGAAAAACTTTGGATGAATTGAAAGGCCCCTTCTTGCGCGACTACTTGAATTCAATAAAAGGCGTAAGGGGCTGGGGTGATGGCGACGGGTTCATAACGAATTATTTAGGACACCCCACCATGGGGGCCGTGAGCGGATATATCCAGATTCAGAATGACCCAAAGGCGATGAAGCTTGTGATAGGCCGATCAAAAGAGTATTGGAACAGCCGACTCAAAGCGATGGCGTGGTCGGCGGCTTACAGCACGCAATTTGAAATAGGACTGCTGAGCGAAGCCACAATCGGCAATGTCGGCAAGAAGTCGGGCACCAGCGGGTATGTTGATTTTGTTGTGACGCCGACGCTGGGAACCGCAGGTGTCTTGTTTGAAGATGCGACAGACTCTTTTTTGATTCGTAAAATAGAGAATAGAACTCAGAATCCGCATATCATCAGAACAGTCAGAATGGTATTCAACCCGGCGCGCAGTTTCGCCAACCTCCTGAGGTTTAAGAAACCCTGGCACAGAGACAGCAGAGGATTGACCTACTAGTTTCAGGAAAGGTTATTCCAACGCCAGTATCACAGTGGTACAGGTAAGCAGAATTATTCATGTTTCGCTTAGAGCGTGATTTGAAATGCGGCAGCGATTTGATA
>DATEKX010000315.1:0-5323 GCA_035277165.1 Blastocatellia bacterium
GCGATTCGGGCAGGGACAAGCCCTGCCCCTACATTTACTTTGTTACAGCCGTGATACACTATACGATTTCTTTGACATCTTAAAAGCTTATTAGAACCGCTTACATATTCTCAGTTTACTCATCTATATACGGTGTAATCAATTTCCTGAAATATCGTGTCGAGCGATTCGACTTCGCCAAGCCACTGCTCGTCAATCTCGTTGCGCTTGATCATTTCATATAATCGTGTGAAGCGATGTATGTGATCGCGAAAACGCTTCTTCGCATATTGCACGCTCGTAGCCGTCGTGATGATGAATGCCCAGTCAGAGCTTTCGGCCAGTAACAACTCGCGCGCGGCTTGATTCAGTGCGCGCCTGAGCAAGCCGTCTGCCTGCGGGTGACGCTCGGCCATCTCGATCATGCGATCTTCGGCGACGTGCTGGTGCATGTACATCCATTCGTTTTCGCCGTTAATCCACACGCGATAATACCCCTCCGCGCCCCACGATGAAGCGCTGATCTGCTGATGCTGATTTTCGGTGTACTCTTCGAGATAATCCACAGGCGTGGCCAGCCGAATCTCCGACTGATCGAAGTGGATTTTGCGGAAAAGATGGTTCAAAAATTGAGGCCCTTCAAACCACCAGTGACCGAATAACTCTGCATCGTAAGGCGAAACGATCATCGGCTTGCGGCCAAGAGTGTAGTTGAGATGTTGAGCCTGCGACTGCCGGTTCATCAAAAAATGGGCTGCGTGCGAAGCCGCTTTTCTCGCTGCCCACTGCGGCACGTAAGGCTGCTTTAGCCCAAGCGCAACTTTGCCGGTCACACGGTAGTATTTGATGCCGAGATTTCGGCGAACCCCGTCGCCGTGCAGATAAGGCCGTATGTATTCGTAATCGCCATCAAATCCCAGATCGCGATAGAATTCGCGATAATCCGGGTCGCCCGGATAGCCGATCTCTGCGCTCCAAACCTGCTCGCTTGTTTCAACGTCGCGTGCAAACGCGGCTGCGCCTGCCGGAGTGATTACGGGCGCGTAGATGCCGCGTCGCGGTTGCGGATTGCCGAACATTATCGCGTGCGCGTCGGTGATGAAGAATTTTATTCCCGCATCTTTGAGCAGTGAATCAATGCCTGCGTCGTAAGCGCATTCGGGCAGCCAGATGCCGCGCGGCTCGCGCCCGAAATGCTTTATGTAATTGCGGCGGCCTACTTCGATTTGCGCGCGGCGAGCTTCGATTCTGGTCATCAACGGCAAAAAACCGTGAGTCGCGCCGCAGGTTATTATCTCAATCGCGCCAGCTTCCTGAAGCAGGCGAAACCCGTTGATCAGGTTGCGATGGTAACGGTTCTCGAACAGGTCGCGCGAAGCGGAGAAGTGTTTCAGGTACATCTTCGCCGTTTCGTTCATCGCCTCAGACTCACGCGTGCGTTCCACCTCTTTTTCGCATAACTCAATCAGCTTGCTTACGTGGCGCAGGTAACGCTCCTGCAGGTGAGGGTCTGCCAGCATCTCGCACAGCGGCGGCGTCAGCCCTAAAGTCATTCGCGCACGCACGCCGTCAAGCAGACAGCCTTCGAGGACGTTGAGCAGTGGAAGGTAGGTTTCGCTGATGGCTTCAAACAGCCATTCTTCTTCGAGAAATTCCGGGTATTCGGGATGGCGCACGAAAGGCAGGTGCGCGTGAAGAACGATGGCGAGCAGTCCTTGTTCCATAACTCAGTAATCGGCAGTCAGTATTATTTGATTGCGAACACTCATCGGTCACTTGCGTCTGAGCACGGACCACTGGCCACTTGCCACTGAACTCAAGCTGCGCGGCAGGCCGGGCACGCGAATTTCAGTGTCGGGCCACATGACGTTTTCCGTGCCGCCAGCGAAGAAGCGCGGCGCGATGTGAAGCGGGTGAACGTGATCGTCTATTAATTCGCGCTCGTCTTCAATTGCTTCGCGCAAAATCTCAGGCAGGTAATGCATCAAGCCGACCGATGCCACGCGCCCGTCGCTTCCCGTTAATAACTTCTGCAACTCGCTTTTGAGCGGGTCAGGCAGTAATTCGATTATTTCAGGAGTAAGCTCGCCGCCCGCGCCCGCAATCATCACTGCTTCGCGCACTTCTTCGGGCAGCTTAAACAACGCTTCTGAAAATTGATTGCCTTCCGGCGCATCTCCGGGCATCGCTCGAACAGTGATATCGAGGGAGGCTTCGGCGGCAAATCCCGTTGCTTCGAGCACGTTTATGAATTCAGGCGGAGTTAATTTGTATTCAGGCTTGTAGTCGGGCGCGGGCGAAACAGTCCCGCGCGGCGTGCGCACACGATTCGAGCGAACGAGCGGAACATAACCGTGAACGATTGAGCGCACGCCTATCTCGAATTCGTATTCGCGGTCTGGGAATACCATCATCCAATAACGGCCATGACGATCAACATCAAAGAACGCTTCGTTGCTTCCTTCGATTTCGATCAGCTTCAACGAGGTCTTGAACCCGGCTGCATCCTCTTCGGAGAAATATTCGGTCAGCGCCTTCAAACTTTCTTCGCGCACTTCCCAGTAGATAAAGATTCGGAACGGGTCTTGGAGCATCGCGCGGATGATGTCTACATCATAGCTTTCGGGCACAGGCAGTCCCTCATCAATGTAAGGCTCGCCGGTCGGTTCTTGAGCCGAAATGACTTTGACTTCTTCGGTCACACCGGGCGGTTGAACCTCTTCCGGCTTGCGAGGCGTCGTCCTCGCCTGCCTGATCAGCGATGAGGGGCGTAATATGAACATCCATGCGTCTCCTTTTGCAGCAAGGTGAAACTTAGTTTGTAAGTGATGAGCAGTAACGTGTCAAGCAAGTGGTCGATTTTCAGCGACCGGCAATGTTGATTGTGGCACTGTTTTCATGCATTTGCCAATATACATCCGGCAGATGGTATAATTTCCTGACTGCTCGTGGACAAGGACGTTCCACTTGAACTTGGACGAGATCAATTTGAAAGAGGAGATTCAGCATGCAATTCAGGACTAAGGCATTTTCATTAGCGGCTGTGGTGCTATTAATAATGGGAAGCGCTTATGCTCAAAGCGCGAAATCCGACAAGCCATCCGACGACTCTAAAAAACATCAGATGAGCGCGCAGGAATTGAAACAACGACTCGATAAAGGCGAGAAGGTAATCGTAGTGGATGCGCGGCATAACCTCAACGGTCAGATAATTAAGAACGCAGTTCACGTTCCCACAGACGAACTCGCGGAGTGGGCCAAAAAAATTGACAAGAATGCAATCATCGTCACCTATTGCACATGCCCGCACGACGAAGCTGCTGAAAAGGAAGTGAAGGATCTTTTGGCGCTGGGATTCACCAATCCCTACTCCCTGATGGGGGGGCTTGACGCTGCTCGCAATGCGGGCATAGAGATTGCGGCTCCAAAGGAATAATTATCACAGACATAAAGAGGTGCGCGCCTGTTTGCGCCGCCTCTTTTCATTTCCGGTGGGGATGAGAGTCCGCAGGCGAGTAATAACTATTTTTTCTTGCTATAACCCCCCGGAAAGAATAAGATAGCGGCCAGGACGCGCACCCCTCCACTGCGCGAAATACAATTAAAGCTGAGGAGTTTGAACACGTGAAGCCTGATCGAAAACTGGCGACTTTAATATTGTGTCTTCTGGTACTGAGCTTCGTCGTAGTTCAAGCCAGCGACCGCCACGCGCGACTCGGCCAGATGCGCAGCCTTTCGCTGCCCGCCACCTCCATCCTCGACGAGAACGCTCAGCCGGTCATTGCCTCAAGCGGCAAGACGGGATTCGTCTCTTCGGTCACGGGCGGCACGGTCATCTCTTTCAGCGTGTCGTCGGGCAAGATGTTTTCGTCCATCGTAGTGGGCGAAACCGCCGGGCCTATATCATTAGTAGAAACGGGAGGGCACAGGCTCATCAGTGTTGCATCGGCCAACGATCCCGCCAAAGACAACCCTGCGACCGTGAGCATAATCGATGCGACCAGCGCAAAGCGCTTGAGCTTGAAATCGCTTCTTTTTCTTCCTCCGAAAACTATCATAACGCAGGCCACGCGCGCGCTGCTCACAAGTGATGCGAGATTCTGCCTTATCGCTTCGAGTTTCGACGAGCCTACGCTTTTTTCATTCGATGTTGAGACGGGGCAGATCGTGTCTGAGCTCAAACTGGCTGCGAGGCCGTCTGAAATCACGCTCTTCGATGATGGCAAACAGCGAAAGATGGCAATCAGTAGCGCGCACTCGAACAACCTCTCTGTAATTGCGATTGACGAACAGGGCGCGCTCTCGGCGCTTGCGAGTCTTACTCCCGGAGGCGCGCGCTTCGATGAGGCGAATAATCCTGTCTTCAGCGACGATGGCCGATTGATTTACATCGCCGCAGCCGGTAGCGACCAGCTCTACTTGATTGATGCCGACAGTGGCATTCAATTCGACAGCATTTCGGTTCCAACTCCTCAGCGAATCAGCGTAACGCGCGGCGCAGATAATATAGAGCTTGTTGCTGTGACCAGCGTTAGCCGAAACGGTAGCGACAATCGCGGCGGCGTCACTATCCTAAAGAGCCAGCACGCGCGACTGTTTCCACAAACAGAGTTCGCGCCGCCGGAAGGAGTGAAATTCTCGCCCGCTAACAATGTTGTCTTCACAAGCGATGCGGCCACGGCTTTCGTCGGCTCGACTACGGGAGTGCTGTTCGCCTTCAACACCGAGACGGGCGAGCTTGAATCGTATCAGGCTGTCGGAAGCGGGCTTCGCCGCGTAGCGTTGAGTGAAAAGTCGCAAACGATTGCGGCTGTGCGCTCTGCCGAGAGCGGCGACGAAGTGGTTATCATCAGTTTCGATTTAGTCAGCCCGGACGACCTCGACCCGACCAGCCCGATAATTGATTCTCTGCTGCCTGCCGAAGTCGAACAGGGGCTGATGAAGAATTTGTCTCTGGTCGTCAGAGGCCAGCGCTTTATGGACGGCTCGTCCGTTATCGTAAACGGCGCGGAGATGGCAGCCGAGTTGACAGAGAATGGAAAAGCGCTCGCAACGAAACTCCCGCGCGCACTGTTCGATCAAATCTCTACCATCAGCATACAGGTCAAAGGCACAGGCGGGACGCTTTCGCAGATGAAAGAGCTGAAGGTCATAAGGCCGGGCGCTCCGATACTTGAAAAGATAAGACCGTCGGAAGTCGCAGGGCCGAGCGGGTCATTCACACTGAAGGTCACAGGGCAGAACTTCCGCGCAAGCTCAACTGTTTTCGTCGCGGGCCAGGCGCTCAACACTCAGATGGTGGGCGAGAACACGCTTCAGGCCGTCGTGCCTGCGAACCTCGTCG
>DATEKX010000316.1:0-4889 GCA_035277165.1 Blastocatellia bacterium
AGGACTCTCCATTGCGTGCTCTCGCCCAGATAAACGGCAGCTTCAATCGTGCCTCTGAGCGATTCTTGCGAATTGTTGTTCGGTGAAAGCTGAATCTTTTCCGGCCTCACCATCACGCGAACGCGCTGGCCCGGACTGACCCCATTACATTGCACGGCCACTGTCACCTCCCCGAAGCGGATGATCGAATCCGTGTCGTTGATCTCTTCAACCGTGCCTTCGATTATATTCGATGCTCCGATAAAGCCTGCGACAAATTCAGTGAGCGGGCGTTCATAAATTTCTTCTGCGCGCCCAATCTGCTCGATGTGACCTGCATTCATCACGACCACGCGATCGCTCATCGTCAAAGCTTCTTCCTGATCATGCGTGACGTAAACGAAGCTGATGCCGAGCCGCCGCTGCAAGCCTTTAAGTTCGAGTTGCATCTGTTTGCGGAGTTTCAAATCGAGCGCAGCTAATGGCTCGTCCAGCAATAAAACTCGCGGTTCGAGCACCAGCGCGCGAGCAAGCGCAACGCGCTGTTGCTGGCCGCCCGACAATTCGCTCGGTTGTCGCTCGTCAAGCCCGGAAAGCCTCACCATTTCCAAAGCGCCTTTGACGCGCTTCGTTATATCGCCGCGCGCAACTCGTTTTCGCTCAAGCCCGAAGGCGACGTTGTTGAAGACATTCAGGTGCGGGAAGAGGGCGTACTGTTGGAAGACCGTCGTCACATCGCGGCGAAAGGGGGGAACATCTGTCACGTCGCGCCCGCCTAAAATTACGTGGCCTGTGTCGGGAGTTTCAAACCCCGCTATCATTCTGAGCAAGGTGGTCTTGCCGCAACCCGACGGGCCGAGCAGAGTCAGGAATTCGCCGCGACGAACACCTAGCGTTACGGATTCGACCGCCGCCACATCGCCGAAGCGCTTGCTCACGTTTTGCAGTTCTACTTCATAAGATTCTTCCATTATTCAACGCCGCGAGTCGGTCTCTCGCTTGATTTAATTCATCCGAGCATATCAAGCATTTCTTGTTCGTTCAGCACCTGCACGCCTAGTTCATTCGCGCGGTCGAGCTTCGAGCCGGGGTCTTCGCCTGCGACCAGATAATTGGTCTTCTTTGTGACGGAGCCGGTCACGCGACCGCCGCGCTGTTCGATCATCTGCTTCGCTTCATCTCGCGTGAAGCGCGAGAGCTTTCCTGTCAGCACGAACTGCTTGCCTTCAAGGTTGCGATTCGCGGTTGCGCGCTTTTGCTTGCGGCGCGTATTGACTCCGGCTTCTTTCAGTCGTTTGATCAACTCTGTGTTGCGCGGTTCGCGAAACCATTCGGCGATTGATGCGGCGACAACCGTGCCGATTTCAAATATGGCAGCAAGCCTTTCTTCGCTTGCGCTCATCAACTCGTCAATCGAATCGAATTCATTTGCGAGTAGCTGCGCCGTTCGCTCTCCGACGTGTCGAATCCCTAATGCGTATATCAATCGTGAAAGATCGCTCGCGCGGCTGTCGTTTATTTGCTTCAGCAAATTGTCAGTAGATTTCTCGCCTACGCGGTCGAGCGCCATCAATTCATCGCGCCGACTTTCGAGGTGATAGATGTCTGCGAAATCTCGCACGAGAGGCGCAAGCCGCATTGGTTCGCCGCTCGCGTCAAGCAACGTCTTGTCTTTCGATACTCGCTCAGAGATCAGTTGATCTATCAACGCCTCGCCCAATCCTTCGATTCGCATAGCGCGGCGCGAAGCGAACTGTTTCAAACCCGCTTTGATCTTCGCAGGACAAGCCGAATTCACGCATCGCCACGCGACTTCGCCGGGCGAGCGCACTACTTCTTCGCCGCACACGGGGCAGTGGCTCGGCATCACGAACTGGCGCAGTTCACCCTCTCGCCCTTTGCGCTTCGATTCGATTGTCTTCACTACTTGCGGAATTATCTCGCCGCTTTTTTCGATCAACACATAATCGCCGATCATCACGCCGAGTCGTTTGATCTGGTCTTCGTTGTGAAGCGATGCGCGCGAAACCGTAGTGCCCGCAAGCAGCACAGGTTCAAGTTCCGCGACTGGCGTGAGCGTGCCGATGCGACCGACCTGCACTGTGATGTCATAGAGTTTTGTCGTCGCCTGTCGCGGCGGGTATTTGTAAGCGACCGCCCAGCGCGGCGCTTTCGACGTTGCGCCGAGTTCTTCCTGTAACGCCGTGCTGTTTACCTTGACGACTACGCCGTCAATTTCGTATCCAAGATCGTCACGCTCGTCGCGCCATTGCTCGCATACGGCGATCACTTCTTCGATTGACGAGCAGCGGCAGCGCAGGCTGTTCACCTTGAAACCGGCTCTGGCAAGCCATTCCAGGGTTTGCCAGTGCGACCCGAAAGGCTTGCGTCCATCAAACAACAGGTCATAACAAAAAATACCCAGCTTGCGTTCAGCAGCAACGCGCGCGTCGAGCGATTTCATTGTGCCTGATGCCGCGTTGCGCGGATTCGCAAAAAGCGGCAGCCCGGCTTCTGTGCGCTCAGTATTTATTCGGCGGAACTCCTCGTTCGGAAGATAGACTTCGCCGCGCACTTCCAATTCTTGAGGCAAAGCAATCGCCGCCTGCGCATCGCTCGCAGCGGAAAACAGCGAGGCTTGCGCCGCGCTCTTTGAGCCAGCCGAGCCTTTGCGCTTTCCGGTTTTTTCAGTTTTCTCTCCAAAAGCTTCGGGGCGAATTCTGAGCGGCAGCGAGCGAATCGTTCGGACGTTTTGAGTCACATCTTCTCCCGTGACTCCATCGCCTCGCGTCACGCCGCGCGCAAGCGCTCCGCCTTCGTAGATGGCCGAGATGCTAAGGCCATCTATCTTCAATTCGGCGACATATTCGACCTGCTCGCGGCCAACTCCGCGCGAGACACGGGCGTGCCACTCGCGCAGGTCATCATAAGAATAAGTGTTGTCGAGCGACAGCATTGGCCGACGATGAACGTATCGCTCAAACCCTTCGGCGGGTCGGCCCGACACTCGCTGCGTGGGCGAATCCGGCGTGACCAGTTCGGGGTGCGCCGCTTCAAGCTCGCGCAACCGATTCATCAACTGGTCGTATTCGTAATCGCTTATTTCAGGGTCGCTGTAGACGTGATAGCGCTCGTCGTGATAGCGCAGCGCCTCGCTCAGATGAGCAATCTCTTCATGCACACGGTCTGTCTTTGTTCGCATAGCTCGAAGGGAAAAAAGTTCAGTTAAGATGTACGGCCCTCGATCAAATCCAGAAGGCTGAGTGTCTGCGTGTCTCCGGTTTTCTTCTTGTTCTTCGGGGTTGGTTGCGCATTGCTCTTTGCGGAAGGTTTCTGAAGATGCTCCGCGTCAATTCCCATCTGCCGCAGGTGCGAAGCGAAATAATGATCGCCGTAGAGCGTATAAACTTTCTTCGCGCCTGACCCGGACACGTATCGTTCAAGATCGTCAAAGCCTGCGTGATCTGAAAGCGGCAATATCGAATCCGTTCCGTAACGATAGCGCGCGCGATTGTCCATTGCCCACCCGCTCAGATAAATCGTGTAAGGATTTTCAATCGCCTGCGCCCGGTAGCCGCGCTGCGCGCCCGGCGGCATCAATACTACAAGCCCATCGGTGTCCTGATAGTCGAGCGGGCGATAATCGCCTTCGAATTCGATTCCCATCTCGCGGTAGATTTCGACTATTGCCATGATCGAATGATGCACGGCGACCGAATAACCGCCGCGCAAAAGTATCTTGAGCGCTTCCTGACTCTTGCCCAGCGAATAGCCGAATACAACGGGCTGTTTTCCTTCTACGAAAGCGCGATCAATCTGCTGTGTGAGCATCTGGTGAACGGCTTCGTCCTCCGGGAAAATGAAGTGTGGGCGACCAAAGGTGCAGTCCATTATCAGCGTATCGCACGAAACTATCTCAGGCGGCTCGCAAGATAATCCTGTTCGCAATTTAAAATCGCCCGTGTAAAGAACTCGCTCGCCTTCGCGCTCGATCAAAGTTTGCGCGGAGCCGAGGCAATGGCCTGCCGGGTAAAACGTGAGTTTGAAATCAGTGAAATCTTTCGTCTCGTAAAAATCGAGCAAGATGGCATCAGTCGGCTTCACACGATGCTCGAATATTTTCGCCGTCGCGGGCGTAGCGATAATGCTTGCGTGAGATTGAATGTGATCGGCGTGCGCGTGCGAGATGACTGAACACGCGCGCGGTCGCCTCGCATCCATCCATAAATCTATTTCGGGAAGATACAGTCCTTGATTGTAAACTACTTTCAAGCTTCACTCCTTTTAATAAAATTATATCATTGACGCGACTCAATCCGAGAACTGTGCGTGTGATAAAATTGTGCTGGGAGGAAAGAGATGAGCGACGTAATCAGAGTTTATCAAAAGCCAACGTGCAGCAAGTGCAGGGCTACGCTTGGAATCCTCGAAGAGTGCGCTGTTGAATTCGATTCTATCAATTATTATGAAACGCCTTTGAACGTTGAAGAGCTTCGCGGGCTGATAAATAAATTAGGCATCTCGCCGCGCGACCTGATGCGCAAGGGCGAGCAGCTTTACCGCGACCTCGGACTGGGCGAGCGCGAGCTATCGGATGATGAATTGATAAAGCTGATGGTAGAAAATCCCGACCTGATGGAACGGCCCATCGTCGTGCACGGCGACAAAGCCGTGCTCGGTCGCCCGCCTAAAAACGTCAAGAAATTGTTATAGAAGTTAATGCGCGACCTCCGATCTGAAAAACTTGTTACTATGCAGCCCCGTAGGGGCGACCTGTTAATTTAGAGGTCGCTCCTACGGAGCTACGAAATCATTTCATATCGCAATGCTATAGACAGGTCGCCCCTATGGGGCTAAGTTGTTACAAAAACTGCTTGTGAAATCCTTATTCAAATTTCTATCCGCTACCA
>DATEKX010000317.1:0-3561 GCA_035277165.1 Blastocatellia bacterium
TCATCATAAACTTTGATCGCGGCAACTACCTTATCAAGCAGGTCAAATTCAACCGGAGCGATGACGAGCTTGCTTACCAGTTGCTTCATGACTCAGACGTGATGGGCCGCGTTAGAGCAGCCATAGAACTCAAGGAGAGAAAGAGCGACGCTTCGATAAAAGCTCTGGGCAGCGCATCCGCACGCGACGCTTTCTGGGGCGTGCGAATCGAATCGGTCAAGGCGTTGGCTGAAATGAAAAGCGACGCCGCGCGCGACGCGCTCATCGTGGCCACGAAGGATAAAGAGTCACGCATCCGCCGCGAAGCGCTACGCGGACTGGCCGAGTTCAAAGACCCGAAGCTTGCAGACCTTTATATCGAAATAATCAAATCCGACCCCAGCTATTTTGCCATCGCGGAAGCAGCGCGGGCATTGGGCCAGAGCCGTTCACCGAAGGCTTACGATGTTTTATCGAACGCGCTCACATTGGAATCCTGGCAAGGCACGATTCGCGCTGGCGTGCTGGGCGGGCTGGTCGCGTTGAAAGACTCGCGCTCGCTGGAAATCGGATTCAAGTACGCGACGCGCCGTAGCCCGTCCGCATTGCGCGCGGCGGCATTTCAGTTGATCGCAGAGACCGGCAAAGGAAATAACCGCGCATTCGAGCTTCTCGCAGCGGCAACTAAAGAGAAGTCATCGTTGGTCAGGATTGGCGCAGTTCAGGCGCTTGCCGTGTTAGGCGATGCGCGAGCAGTTCCGGTGCTTGAAGAGGCCGCAAAGTCTAAAGACATTTCCGGCACTTTCAGGCAGGCAATCATCGCCGCGATTAACAGCATTAAAAACCCTGCAAAACCGGAAGATAAGTAAGGATTGATAGTGGGCGTTTTAAAACTGAACGTCTCCGGCGGCAACGAGCGTCAATGAACGTTTGCTGCCGCCGGAGCTTCAAGGCTGCTGCTAACAAGCGCTGACTGTCATTGGTTGTGAAAAATAAAAGCTACCTGATGTTGCCCAGCCATACACAATGCACAATACTGTATTACCGTCACTCGACGGATTGTATCGCACAGTGCCTATAGATGTTGCTAAGGCAGTGCTGGTGAAATTATTCGTGTATTGCACGGCCAACATAGTTGACCCGTTGCTTGTGTAAACAATCATTCCTGCGCCGGTGATAGGGTTGCCCTGATTAGTCGCAACAATCGTGCAGAATTCACTGAGTTGGCCTGTGCCAGAGTCATAGCAGACTCCCCAATCCTGTATGGAGGCGACGGCAGCGGCAGAAGCTGACACGCCGAGCGTCTGTTGAAGATCTGTCGAATTTATTTTTCCAGACTTAACGAGTTCATAAACTTCCTGTGCATCTTTTGACATGCTTGATCTCCTATTTATCAATTAGTTTGCGGGCCGAGGGATAGGCTGAAGAAAATCACTTACTGCTCGAATCCTCTTCGCCGCGCCTCTTCGAAGTCGTGAAATATATCACAAACGAACTACGTCAGTCATCTTACAAAGTGTGCGCATTATTCTCGGTAAGCGGAGGTGTGAAATCCTTCTCTGCGCCTTCTTTGCTGGCGTAGCGCGCGGCGATGTATTCATCGAGTATGCGGATGAAATCAGGGACAATAGTCTCTCCCTGAAGCGTGACGAATCTCGCGCCGTCAACATAGACGGGAGCGCGCGGGTCTTCGCCCGTGCCCGGAAGCGATATGCCAATGTTTGCGTGCTTGGATTCGCCCGGCCCATTTACAACGCAGCCCATCACCGCAACCTTCAATTCTTCAACGCCGATGTAAGTCTCTCGCCACGAGGGCATCTGGTCGCGGATGTATGTTTGAATATCTTCGGCCATCTCTTGAAACAGAGTGCTTGTCGTTCTGCCGCAGCCAGGACAGGCCGTCACGAGCGGCATAAAACTGCGCAGCCCGATAGTTTGCAGAATCTGCTGCGCGACTATGACTTCTTCCGTGCGGTCGCCGCCCGGTCGCGGCGTAAGCGAGACGCGAATCGTATCGCCTATTCCCTGTTGCAGGAGCACGCTCATCGCAGCCGTCGAAGCGACTATGCCTTTGCTGCCCATCCCGGCTTCGGTCAGTCCCAGATGCAGCGGGTAATCGCAACGCGCGGCCAAATCGCTATAGATCGCAATCAAGTCCTGAACTTCGGAAACTTTCGCGCTGAGGATTATGTGATCGTGCGGCAGGCCACATCGTTCGGCGAGTTCCGCAGATTCAAGCGCGCTGACAACGACGGCCTCGCGCATCACTTCGCGCGCATTTTTCGGGTCGGGCCGCGCGGCATTTTCGTCCATCAATCGCGTGAGCAAACCTTGATCGAGCGAACCCCAGTTGACTCCGATGCGAACGGGCTTGTCGTTTTCGATTGCGACTTCGATCATCTGCTGAAAATTCTTGTCGTGATGTTGACCCGGCCCTACGTTGCCGGGGTTGATGCGATATTTTGCCAGAGCGCGAGCGCAGTCTTTGAACTCTTTGAGCAGCAGGTGGCCGTTGTAATGAAAATCGCCGATGATTGGAACTGATATTCCGCGCTCGTTTAGTTTTTCGACTATGTGCGGCACGGCGGCGGCGGCTTGGCGAACGTTTACCGTCACGCGCACGAGTTCCGAGCCCGCGCGAGCAAGTTGTTCGATTTGAAGCGCGGTGGCTTCGACATCAATCGTATCCGTGTTGGTCATTGATTGGACGACTATGGGGTTGCTGCCACCTACTTTTACACCGTCAATGCTCACTGCGACTGAGCGTCTTCGCTTGATTTCTGACACGCGATGCTCCTTGTTGAATGGGTGAATCTGAATGAGGATTGTAGCCTGTAGACTGCATAGCCGCAACTTTGCGCGGTTCTAACTTTGTTGCGTTGCGCTTGCGCGCGCGGCGGTCGAAACATTATCTTTGCCGCGTTCGTAAATTCAGCGTGTGACGAAAGGCGGAATCAGGAATGAAAGACAGGCTCGATCATCTCGAACAAGCAAGGCAGAGCGTGAGCCCAAACGCGCCCTATACAGTCTCAAACCGTTATACGCTGCCGCATCACATGGTCACCACGGCATTCACAATTGACGGCTATCGCATAGTTCGCACGCTCGGCGTAGTGCGAGGCATAACGGTTCGCTCGCGCTCGATTTTTGGGACTCTGGGCGGCACGTTTCAAACTATAGTCGGCGGCAACATCACGGCGTTCACAAAGCTTTGCGAAGTTGCTCGCGCCGAAGCGTTCGAGATATTGATTCAACACGCGAGCGAAATCGGCGCGAACGCGATCATCGGAATGCGCTATGACGCGAACGAAATCATGAACGGTGTGACTGAAGTTCTGGCTTACGGCACTGCAGTAGTCGTCGAAGCAACAGAACATCACGACTCACACGGTTAAAATCACTCAGAGCGTGTTTTGAAATACGAGAATTCAACCCGCGAAGCGGATGTCAGATTAGAGCGCGTTTTGACATGTTGGCGTTCAACCCGCGAAGCGGGTGTCAGACTGTAGCCCATATCGCCAGATATGGGTATACGGGCGATTGATTCTACACAAGCCCGCAAAGCGGGCGGCAGAGTATCAG
>DATEKX010000318.1:0-5669 GCA_035277165.1 Blastocatellia bacterium
GCCTCCGCTTGAACCAACCTCATCCTCTTCGGCCTTCAGGTCTTCGTTGAATGAGGCTATAAGCTCTTCGGCTGTTTGCTCCTCGCCGCGCTCGATGCCTGCTTTCTCAGCCCACTCCGAATGACTTTCAGCAATGACCTGTGCGCCGGGAGCGAAAGCTTCAAGCCCGGAAGCGGGCATCGGCCCCTGAGCTTCATCGCTCGACGGAGCTTCGTCGGCGAGCATTTCTTGAATCTGAACCTCGCTCGGACTCATAGCGTCGAAATCCGGCACGGCTGATGCAAGAGGTCGCGCAGGTTCAGGCTCGGCGTCCGGCGGAGGCGCAAACTGCTCTTCCTGATCTATTTCATCAAAGGCAGCCACCTGACTCTCGATCTCTTCGCTTGCCTCCAAACCGGCTCCTGAAGCCGCTTCCACGTCAGACGGCGTTTCTTCGATTGCCGTGTCCGCTGCTTCCTCGACGCTTTCTTCGCCCACTTCACTTTCTGCGCTCTCTTCCGCCACGTGTGCCTCTCGCACTTCGCGCGCGTGCTTCTGCGCGAGCAGGCGATGTGCGCGGTCAAGTATCTCGTTCGCCTGATCGAAGCTCACGTCAATAGTATCAACCAACTCGTCAACGGAAATGGTCGTAAGCTCTTCGATTGTTTCGATGCCTCGATCTTTCAATCGCTGCGCCGTTATCTGATCGAGCGCGAGGCTCTCGCGAATGTCTGTCAGCGTGGCTTCGCCGCCAGCCATGACCGCTTCAAGCTGCGCCGCTGCTGCTCGCGCAGCTTCTTCTGCGCTGCGAATGTCTATGTGCCAGCCCACGAGCTTTGCTGCGAGCCTTACGTTTTGGCCCTTCTTTCCGATAGCCAGTGACAACTGGTCTTCGGGGACAGTGACCGTGAGCTTCTTTTCTTCAAAGCTGTTGATTTCGACCTTTGACACTTTAGCGGGCGACAGCGCGTTTGCGGCAAACACCGCAGGGTCTTCGCTCCATTCGATGATGTCAATGCGTTCGCCGCGCAGTTCGCGTATGATGGCCTGCACGCGCGAGCCTTTCATACCGACGCACGCGCCTACAGGGTCAACGTCGCGCTCGGTCGAGATGACGGCGATCTTTGCGCGGTCGCCCGGTTCGCGCACAGCGGCTTTGATCTGCACGGTGCCGTCGTAAATCTCAGGCACTTCCATCTCGAACAATCGCTTGAGCAGTTCGGGAGAGGTGCGCGAAACTTCGACCTGCGGCCCCTTTGAATCGGTCAACACATCATTGATGACTATGCGAATGCGCTCGCCCTGGCTGAAGGATTCGGCGCGCGATTGCTGAGTCTTCGGAAGTAAGGCTTCTATCTTGCCGAGGTCTGTAATGATGCGCCCGCCTTCGAACCGCTTCACAAAGCCGTGAACGAGTTCGCCCACGCGGCTGATATATTCATCGTAGACGTTCTTTCGTTCGGCTTCGCGGACTTTTTGAAAGATGATCTGTTTTGCAGTCTGCGCGGCAATGCGGCCCAGTTCTTCTTTGGGTTTTGGAAATTCAAGCTGGTCGCCGACCTCTGCGCCTTCGATGCCCATCTCTTCCACATCGGCAAGGCTGATTTCCGTCGTTGGATACTGGACTTCTTCGACGACTGTCATCAAAGCGAACAGGTCAATGTCGCCTGTTTCCAAATCGTAGCGCGCGCGCAATTCTTCGCCCGTCTCATCGGCATTGAACTGTTTGCGCGCGGCTTTTACCACAGCTTCTTCGATGGCCGAGATTATGACTTGCGGCTCGATGCCTTTCTCGCGGCTGAGAATGTCTATGGTTTGTGAAATAGGACTCGTAGACATAGCACTTTCCTTCGGGGGCCAGATGACCCCTAAAATTCGTATTCAATATTCGCCTTAGCGATCTGCTCGTAAGGTATTTCAATCCGGCCTGCGCTGTCGGTGTCAATGCTCACCGTGTCATCGCTGATGCCTAAGAGCAGGCCGCGAAAATTTCGCTGGCCGCCTATAGGCGCAAACGTTTTGATCTTGACTCGATTGCCCGCAAATCGCTCGTAGTCTGCGCGCTTGTAAAGCCCACGCTCGATTCCGGGCGAAGAAACTTCCAGAGTGTATCGGTTCGCGATCAGGTCTTCCACGTCAAGCAGCGTCCCGACTTGATTGCTTACTGTTTCGCAATCGCCGTGATTGACGCCGCCCGGCTTATCAATGTATATGCGCAATACAAAATTATTGCGCGGGCCGACCATCTCCCAATGGACCAATTCAAGTCCCTCGCGCGCGGCGACTCGCTCGATTATTTTACCTATATCATCGCGCTCTGATTCTGCCATCTCGCCAAGAAAAAAAGTGGGCCAAGCCCACTTGTCTAGCAAGCCTTTAATGATACCCGTTTAGAGGCGCGAAAAGCAAGTGCAACTGATTTATTGACAAGCGCTAGGGGCTGCGGGATAATCCAGTCCTGCGAATGCAACCCCTTTTTGATACCCCCGCGGTAGGAGCTTCTAGATGTTGGGAGGAATCCAGGTGGAACACGAACGTGAAGTTCGGCTGCGCCGACAAATTGAAGAGCTAGTTCGCTCTCGCGTTGGAGCGTTAGAGCAAGACATCAGTCGCTTACAACGAGAAGTCAATGAATCATTCACCAGCCTGCTTGAACGCACGGACGCGGCGGCTACGATGCCTGAATCGGATGAATCTCTGGCGCAGATCGCGGCAGAGGTCAACGCGCAGGTAGATGCCGCCGGAGCCGAAAGCGTGCGACTCGGCGCAGACATAGCTCTGCTCAGAGACTCTGTTGCCGAGCTAGACCAGCAGCGCACTCAAGCTGAAGTGCTCAATGCGCTGATAGCTCGCGCGGCGAACTTCGCGCCCAGAGTAGTGCTGTTCGTCGTCAAAGGCGCGAACGCGCTGGCGTGGGCTGCGCGAGGAATGGATGAAGAGAGCGGTGCTCCATCCATACGCGGAATGTCTGTCTCTTTGCAATCGGACACGGTGCTGCGTGCCGCGCTCAATTCGCAACAGACATTCTACGGCTCGCCTGATCAACAGGCCGAAAATCAGCTTATCTCCGGTCGTTTGGGCAACATTCGCCCTCAGCGTGTGCTGGCCGTCCCGCTAAAGGTGCGCGGCAAATCTGCCGCTGTCGTCTATGCGGATTCAGCCGATCACGGCGAGGAAGCGACTAATGTTGAAGCAATCGAGTTGCTCGTTCACACGACGGGCCTTGTAGTCGAGCTTGTTTCGCTCAGGGCGAGAATGGCCGAAGGCGCGCAAGTCGCAAGCAAGCCCGCGCCCGCTCCGGCGCGTCCTGCCGCCCCATCTCCTGCTGCTCCGACTCCTGCTGCCCAACCTTATGTGAGCGCCGCGTTGCCGATGCCTTCCGCGCCGCTGCCGCAGGCTCAACCCGAACCACCGGCCAATGTCCAGCCTCAACCGGCGAGTTCGGTTGAAACGCATGAATCGCCCGCGCCCGCACCGACTTATTTCAGGCCAGCGGCTGAACCTCCTCAACCAAGCCAGCCTCAAGCGACTGAAGCCGAGGCAAGCGCGCCTCCTGCTCAAGCTTCGGAAGATACGTGGAGAACGACAAGCGGAGGCGGGTTGAGCGCAGTGCCTGTTGAAAGCCCTGCTCCGCGAGGCGCGGCGCTTGAAGAGGAAGAACAATTACACAATAACGCGCGCAGGTTCGCGCGCCTGCTCGTGAGCGAAATAAAGTTGTACAACGAACAGAAAGTATCAGAAGGGCGGCGCAACAACGATCTGTATGATCGGCTCAAGGAAGACATAGACCGCTCTCGCCAGATGTACGAAAAGCGCGTGGTGCCATCGGTAGCGGCCAAGTTTGATTACTTCTACGATGAACTGGTCAACACGCTGGCCGAAGGCGATCCGGGCAAACTCGGCTCTGATCACCCTGGCCCATCCGTCGCAGTATGAAGCAGTGGGCAGTAATTTAAGAGTCAGTTTAGAAAGAAGCTCCGTAGGAGCGACCTGTCTATAGCAATGGTTGAGAAACTTATTCGTAGCTCCGTAGGAGCGACCTATCAATACAAGAGGTCGCTCCTACGGAGCTACAGAACCTTATTTATGCCACGGATACTATAGACAGGTCGTCCCTAACGGGACTTCTCTAACAGTCTCTCATATTTTAAATTTGAGATTCGAGATTTTAAATTACCTGACCTCCGACCTCCGCTTTTTCCTTGTCCGCAGGAAACCTCTTCGATGATAATCTGCATCAGCCCCATGATCGTTCTGTAATCGCATACTCGAACAATGCGGGGAGCTTTTCATGCTTAAACCAAACGTTAATTCTCAGCGGCATGCTCTGATGGCAACATTGCAAGCCTTGCTCTTGATCGTTTCCCTTATCACTCCGCTGACGGTTTCCTGTCAGCGCAGGCAAGTCGATTCTGAACGCGGCACAACGGAGCTACGCGCGCTTGTAGAGGGCGCGCAGGGCCGTCCCGCTGCAAATGAGTTGAGCCGAATAGAGTCCGCTTATCCACATACGAGGGCAGCGGCGCTGGCTCGTTTTCTGCGCGGCTATCTTTATTATTCTGCGCAGAACTATCAGGCTGCCACGGACGCGCTCGATACGCGAGCGATAGGCGAAAGCAGCGCGATAGGAGATTACGCTTTGTTCTATCGCGCGGAGAGCGAAGCGGCAAACGGCGCGCAAAGCGAGGCGTTGCGCGATTACGGGATCATCAGCACGAAGCATCCCGATTCGCTGAAAACGCGTGAAGCGAAGTTGCGAGCCGCAGAGATGGCTTTGGCTCTGGGCGATCCCGACAGCGCGCGCAAAGAGCTTGCGCGAATGGTCGAGGCCGATGATGCGGACGCGGTTTTTATCACGGCTCAAAGTTATGACACGACCGGAAAATCAGAGCAGGCCATCAAGCTGTACCGCCGCATCTATTACGAACTGCCTGCGACTAAAGCGAGCGTGAAAGCCGAAGAGAGGCTCGCGGCGCTGGGCGCGCCCGTGAAAGATAATCCCGCTTCGTTGGAGCAGGAACGCTCGCGCGCCAACGCTCTTTTTGAATCGAAGCAGTATGGCGAAAGCGTTCGCGCTTACACGAATTTGATCGCGCGGTTCCCGGAAGCAGACAAAAGCGACGAGATTCAATTGCGACTCGGCAAAAGCTTCGTCAACGCAAAGCAGCCCGCTCAAGCGGTCGCGCCGCTTCTGCGAGTGAACGACAGCAACAGTGAATGGAAAGCGGAAGCTTTATTCAATCAGGCTGAAGCTCTGCGCCGCTCGAATCGCGCGGGCGAATCAGCGCTCGTCGTTGATCGTTTGCTGAATCAATACGGCAAGAGCCGCTGGGCGCAAGACGCGCTTTACAATCTGGCGCGCGATCTCGACAAACAAGACCGCGATACGGAAGCCGCATCGCGTTATCGCCAGTTGCTCGGGCTTTATCCCAAGAGCCAGTATGCGGCAGAAGCTTCGTACAATCTGGGCTGGCAGGCTTATAAGTTGAAACAGTACGCCGAAAGCTCGCGCATACTTCAGCAGCATCTTGCCAGTTATCGTTACCCCGACACGAAGTTCATCGGCGAAGCGGGATTCTGGGCCGCAAAGGCAGAAGAGCGATTAGGCAATAAAGCTCGCGCGCTTGCTCTGTATGACCTTGTCAATGAACGCTACCGTTACGGCTATCACGGCTATCTTGCAGGCATGA
>DATEKX010000319.1:0-10211 GCA_035277165.1 Blastocatellia bacterium
TGAACGTGCGCGTCTGGCCGTTGACTTCGACTGTGACAGTAGAATTGTTAGTTGACTTCACGCCGAGCACAGAGACCCGCTGAAAATAAGAACCGTTCGGGCCGCCGGGCTTAACGCCCCACGCTTTCAGTTGGCCAGCGATATAGCCCGCCGCAAGCCCAAGCCCCTCTGTGTATGTGCTTCTCCCCTCGAATTCATCCGAAGCGAGATACGAGAGCCATTCTTTCAACTCTTCGGCCTTTATCAGATTGTGGTCGCCGTTTGCTTTCGCCGACGCGGTCGAGAACGCGAAAGAGGCTACCAGAGCCAGTTGTGTGACAATTGCAGTAATTCTGCGAAGACGAAGCATGAGTTCTCCTTTGTTTTACGGACGAGAGTTATCTAGAAAGACAAATACGACCGTCCGTACCTCCCGGATACAAAAATCACCACGCAAAGAAAAGAACGGACGAGTAGCGCACTGCTCGTCCCATCAATATAATTGAGGCGTTGTAAGAGATGGTCGAAGCTCGTTACGGTTGATTGGCACAGCCACTTATATTCAACGAAGAAAAACTCCCCAACCTCTGACTTGCAGTGTGATTTGCAGGTGACAAACTTCTTTCTGGAAACTTGAATATGAAAACGACATGGCGTCGGGTTTTTCTTGGCTCGCTTGCGATATTGATTTTATGCGCACACGGGCGCGGCCAAAGTTCTTCGGCGCGCGACGAACTGGCGCGACGAGACATAAAATTCACGAAAACCGCTTTCATAGAAAGCGTCGTCAGAGGCGATGCCGAACTGGTCAAGCTGTTTCTCGACGCAGAAGCCGATCCCGATTTGCGCGACAGCAATGGCAATCCTGTTTTGCGGCTGGCCGCCTTCGAAGGCCACACACGAATCATTGACCTGCTGCTCGACAAAGGCGCAGACATCAATCTGAAAAACCCCAAAGGCTATACGCCGTTGATGGGCGCGGTTGGCGAAGACAGTATCGCGGCAGTTGAAAAGTTGATCGCGCGCGGCGCAGACATGAATGTGCAGATGGAGAGCGACGGCGGGTCCGCGCTGTTGTGGGCTATTGTGGGGATTGAAGACGCCCCTAACCATAAACAGATTGCGTTGAAGTTCATCGAAAGCGGCGCGAACGTAAATGTCCGGTCGAGTGACGGCTACACGCCGCTGATGGGAGCCGCCTGCATGGGCGACGCAGATATTGTCCGCGCGCTGCTCGATCACGGCGCAGACCCGAACCTGAAGATGGATGACGATGAAACCGCTCTATTGCAAGCTGCGCGTTGCGCGCTTGGCAGCAAACCTCATAACCGCCGCGACGCTGTGCCCGAAATCATGCGCCTGTTGATAGCGCATGGCGCGGATGTGAATGCTGAGAGCGACGGCGACACGCCGCTCAAGCTTGCGAAGAAGAACCACGCATATGATTTGATTGCTGTGATTTTGGGGCCGCGCTACAGCGCGAGCCTGATGGTGCGCGCAGGCTATTGGTTCTCGCGATTTGATCGACTGCAAGGTCTTGTCGGTCCGGTTCTGTACCTGTTCGCGGTCATAATTTCGAGCATCGCGCTCAAGATCAAAAAGCCTGAGCCTCGACCAAAGGTTGCCGAAGGCGATGGGCTGCCGCGCCTCAAGCCGCTGAAGTGCGCGCAGTGCGCTGCGCCTTTCCCGATTGCTCGCAGCAAGAAGTGTCCAAACTGCGCCTCTCCAGTCAATATCCCCGAAGATTACACCGAAACGCTTGCGCTGAGGGCAAAGGCCGCCGAAGGATTGAAGAAAGCCGAAAAGATATGGCGACGCGCGAACTTTTACAGCAAGCCGATAATAACAATCCCTCTGGCGCTCATCGGGCTCATCTGGCTAGTGGCATCGGTTGGCGGGTTGTTCAGTTCTTACATGACTGTAAGGCCCGTCACCTTGTACGTGTCAACGATTCTAGGCGGTCTGACTTTTTCGGTAGCCTTCATTACAGCAGGTTTGTATCTGGCGGCAGAGCGCAGATTGATTCCGGTAATGCCCGTCACCGGAAAAGAGATTGGCGACGAAGAAATGACAAGTTGCCAAACGTGCGGCGCAGCAGCGCAGTTTGACGCCGGTCAGTTAGTGACAGAGTGCGGCTATTGCGGGACGGAACTGTTTCGCGCGCGTGTTGCTCGCAGCGCACACAGGATCGCTTCGGAAGAAGAGACGGGCGCGGCGACTTCCGTTTACGATGCAATGATTGCCTTAGACGACCGACGCCGGTTCGCTTTCAAAGCGATTGCTTCGATAGGCACATTTCTGCTTGTGACTCTGGCAGTAGTCTCGGCGGCAATTGTCGTCATCATCATACTTGCAGCGTTGTTGCTGCTGTATCTCTATCTGATGTTTTCGTGATGCAGGAGTTTGCCTCTACTAACAACTTGCAAGAAAGGCTGCGATTGCAGGTTCAACTCATGTCGGATTCGTAATTGATAATGCGCCCCTGCAGTTGTACTGTTGTGGCCTGACCACTTTCAGCGAAGCGAGGATACCGTACTATGAAGCGCTTCAAACGTGCCCTGTGTATTTTACTGTTGGTGTTTGAATTTACCGGATCGTTGACTTACATAACAGCGAGCGCCCAAACTAAGTCTTCCAGGCGCGGCCCAAGACCTATTGTGCAGGTCGGTGATATGAAAAAAGGATTGCAAGTGAGATTGAGCGAAGGCACGCCCGTGTCTGATCGCCCTGAACAGGTCGCCAGAGCGTCTGCTGTTCCGCTTTCAGAAAGCGACGCGCAAAACGTGTTGAAGCGACTCGAACCCATCAAAGCCGATGCGAGCGACGAACAGGACTTTGCACTGAGAGAGCGGTCGCTCCCTGCGCCTCGAACGGGCAAAACCGTCAACGCTTCGTTTCCACCAGCCGAAGAGCGCGACAGGACTGATAGACCGGCAACCGGGCCGCTCGAAGTCGCTCGCTATTCGCCCGAAGGCGAAGTGCCGCTCGCGCCGCAACTGAGCGTGACTTTTTCGCAGCCAATGATTGCCCTCACATCGCACGCCGACAGCCTAGCTGGCAACCTCCCTGTGCAGCTCACGCCTCAGCCGGAAGGCCGCTGGCGATGGGTAGGCACGAAGACCTTGCTCTTTGAAACAGACACGCGGTTCCCGATGGCGACAGAGTATACGGTTGAAGTACCTGCAGGCACGAAATCGGCCACAGGAGCCACTTTCGCAGCAGGTAAGCGATGGAAATTCGCAACGCCGCCGCCGCAGGTGAAATCGTTTTATCCAACGGACGGCCCTCACCTGCGCGACCCTTTGATGTTCGTAGAGTTTGATCAGCGCGTAAGCCCCGAAGCTGTTTTGAAAACCATTCGTGTTCGCGCCGGTCGCACTGAATACAGAATGCGGCTCGCAGACAAAGCAGAGATCGAAGCAGACGAGACAGTGAAGCGCCTCGCGGCAGCCGCAATCAAAGATCGCTGGTTTGCGTTTCGCGTGATTGATTCGAGCAGCGCAAATTCGCAGATGCCGTTTCCGGCTCAGACAAACGTGAGCGTATCAATCGGGCCGGGCACGCCTTCGATAGAAGGCCCGCGCACAACTACCAAGTCGCAGCAGTATTCATTTCACACCTACGGGCCGCTGCGTATGACGAACTACCGTTGCGGATGGCAGAACACCTGCTCGCCGTTCGATCAATGGAATATCGAATTCACCAATCCTCTCGATGCGGAATCGTTCCAGCCTTCACAGTTGAAAGTAGAGCCTGAGCTTCCCGGAATGAAGGCTGCGGTTTATGGCAACACGCTTACAATCAACGGAGCCAAACGCGGGCGCACAACTTATCGCGTGACCCTTAGCTCATCCATCCGCGATCAGTTCGGGCAGACGCTTGGGGCGAATGCTCTGGCCGTCTTTAACGTAGGATCAGCGCCGCCCGCGCTCTCTGGTTCGGGCGAACAATTCGTTGTGCTCGACCCGGCGGCTGCCAATCCGCGCTTCTCCGTATACAGCATCAATCATCCGGCTTTGAAAGTGCGGCTCTACAGCGTAGGGCCTGAGAACTGGATGCAGTTTGTCGCTTATATGCGCCAGCATGATGATGACGGCAAAGGCACACCGCCCGGACGGCTCGCTTATTCGGATACGATTCAGGTCAAAGCTCAGCCCGACGAAATGGCAGAGACTCGCATTGATGTGAGCCGCGCGCTCAATGGCGGATTCGGTCAGGTCATAGTTGTTGTCGAACCTGTCATTCCGCCGAAAAACCGTTACGACCGTCAGCGAGTAGTTGCATGGGCGCAGGCTACACAAATAGGACTTGATGCGTTCGTTGATAATTCAGAAGTGGTAGGCTGGGCTACATCGCTCAAAGACGGCAAGCCGATAAGCGGCGCGCAGTTGACGATTCAACAGGCAAGCATCAGCGGAGTGACGCAGGAAAACGGGATTACGCATCTCGCTTTGAAAAGCGGCCTGGTAAAAGGGCCGAATATTCTTGTGGCTCGCAAAGGGCGCGACCTCGCGATACTGCCGGAGAACAACTATTGGTGGAGCGAGAACGGCGGCTGGGTTAAGAAAGAGGTGAATGATTCGCTTCGATGGTTCGTATTCGATGATCGAAAGATGTACAAACCCGGCGAAGAAGTTCACGTCAAAGGATGGGTTCGCCGCATCGGAGCCGCTAAAGACGGCGACATCGGTTTGCCACATGGCGCGGCTCGAAATATCACTTATAGTCTGAAAGATTCGCGCGGCAACGAAGTGCTCAAAGGCAACGCCGACATTGATATGCTGGGCGGGTTCGACACCTCGTTCAAGCTGCCGCCGACTATGAATCTGGGGTTTACGAATCTTGTATTCACAGCGCAAAGCGTGAACACCGCGCTTGGAAATCTGGAGCACATTCATCAATTTCAAGTACAGGAATTTCGCCGCCCCGAGTTTGAAGTGACAGCCTCAGCAAGCGAAGGCCCGCATTTCGTCGGCAACTCTGCCACAGTTACTTCCACAGCGTCTTATTACGCGGGCGGAGGGCTTGCCAATTCAGAACTGACATGGCGCGTGACTTCGACGCCCGCACAGTTCACCCCGCCTAATAGAAATGATTTCACTTTCGGCAAATGGATTCCCTGGTGGATTGCGCGTAACGAAAATCAAGGAATAAAAGTCGAGACCTTCATGGCGCGCACGGATGCTGCAGGCAAACACACTTTGCGCATGGATTTTGTTTCTGCTGATCCGCCGCAGCCTTCAACTGTAACCGCCGAAGCAAGCGTCACGGATGTGAACCGTCAGGCGTGGACTGCGCAGGCGAGCATGCTTGTGCATCCGGCTGCGCTTTATGTCGGCGTTCGCAGCCCGCGCATGTTTGTCCAGAAAGGCGAGCCGCTCGTCGTTCAATCAATCGCCTGCGACCTGGACGGCAAATTGATCGCGGGGCGAACGATCAGGATGCGCGCCGTGCTGCTCGATTGGGTTTATGAAAAAGGAGAGTGGCAGCAGAAGGAAGCCAATCCGCAAACGTGCGAAGTGAAATCCGCGAATGACCCTGTCGAATGCCGATTCGAGACTAAAGAAGGCGGCATGTATCGCATCACCGCGACGATTGAAGACGACCGCGAGCGCCGCAACGAAAGCGAGTTGACGCTTTGGGTCGCAGGCGGAAAGGTGGTTCCCAAGCGAGATGTTGAACAGGAAGACGCAGGGCTTATTCCTGATCGCAAAGATTACCAGCCGAATGATGTGGCAGAGATTCTGGTACAGGCTCCGTTCTATCCGGCTGAAGGTTTGATGACGCTCAGGCGTTCTGGCATCGTGACTACTGAACGGTTTAGGATGGAAAGCCCGTCCCACACGCTAAAAGTTCCGATCAAAGAGAGCTACACGCCGAACGTATATGTGCAGGTTGATCTGGTCGGCGCGGCTGTGCGGACGGATGACGCGGGCAAGCCGCAGGAGAAATTGCCTAAGCGACCTGCTTTTGCGAAAGGGAGTTTGAATCTGCCTGTGCCGCCGCTTGCAAGACGGCTTGCGGTCGAAGCGAAGCCGCGCGCGCAGGCGCTTGAACCGGGCGGCCAAACGGTTGTGGACGTTGTAGTGCGCGACGCAAAAGGAGAGCCTGTCGCGGGCAGCGAACTCGCCGTCGTTGTGGTTGACGAAGCGATACTCGGACTGACGGGCTATCGCATCGGCGACCCGATCCAGACGTTTTACGCGCATCGCGGAGAGGATACGAGCGATTATCACTCGCGGCAAAAAATACTGCTGCGCAACCCAGGCGACTTGGAAGCGGAGCAGAAGAACCTGCCTGTGAATGGAAGGAATTTTGATCGTTTAGCTGAATTAGCTGAGGACTCTGCTGGCGGTCAGGCCATGCGAATGGCAGCGCCAATGGAAGTTCCAAAAGAAATCGCAAAGCGCAAACAGGCGTTTGACGGAGCCAACGATCTTGAATCAGAGCAGATTCGCATGCGTGAAAACTTTAACGCGCTGGCGACGTTTGCCCCGGTTGTGGCTACAGACTCGAACGGGCGGGCGAGCGTCGAAGTAAAACTGCCTGACAACCTGACTCGCTATCGCATCATGGCCGTCGCGGTCGGCGGCGGCAAACAGTTCGGCGGCGGCGAATCAACAATCACCGCGCGATTGCCTTTGATGATTCGCCCATCCGCGCCGCGCTTTCTCAACTTCGGCGACAAGTTTGAACTTCCCGTCGTTGTGCAGAATCAAACCAACGCGCCGATTGATGTCAATGTCGCTGTTCGCGCTACGAATGCAGAGCTGACTGAAGGCACGGGCCGACGCGTGACCGTGCCCGCCAATGATCGAGTCGAAGTTCGCTTTCCGACATCAGCCGGTCGCGCTGGCACTGCGCGATTTCAAATCGCGGGCGTGTCAGGCGAATGGGCCGACGCCGCAGAAATCTCTCTGCCTGTGTGGGCTCCTGCGACTACGGAAGCCTTTGCCACTTACGGCGAGATTGACGCGGGCGCAATCGTTCAGCCGATCAAAGCTCCGACAGATTCCATCAAGCAATTCGGAGGAGTGGAAATCACTACGTCATCAACCGAGTTGCAAGCGTTGACCGACGCTGTGCTTTATCTGGTCGCTTATCCTTTCGAGTGCGCAGAACAACTCTCATCAAGAGTGCTTGCAGTAGCCGCGCTGAAAGACGTGCTGGCCGCGTTCAAAGCGAAAGGACTGCCTGAGCCAAAAGAGATGATCGAGGCAGTCGCGCGCGACATCAAACGATTACAAGCTCGGCAAAATGACGACGGCGGGTTTGGCTTCTGGCGGCGCGGCGATGAGTCGTGGCCTTACGTAAGCATTCACGTCGCGCACGCGCTGCAGCGCGCGAAAGAAAAAGGCTTTGACGTTCCCGCAGAGATGCTTGAACGAGCAAAGAAATATCTTCGAGAAGTCGAGACGCATATTCCTCACTATTACAGTTTGCAGGGTCGCCGAGCGATCATCTCATATGCGCTCTACGTGCGAAACCGCATGGGCGATAAAGACGTGGTGAAGGCGCGAATGATGGTTGCCGAAGGCGGACTTGAAGGGCTGTCGCTTGAATCCATAGGGTGGCTGCTTTCCGTGTTATCGAGTGACGCGAAGTCCGCGACTCAAATCGCAGCGATTCGCAAACACATAAACAACCATGCCACAGAAGAGGCTGCCACAGCCCATTTCGTGACTTCATACAGCGACGGCGATCACTTGCTGTTGCATTCAAGCCGCCGGACGGATGGAGTAATACTTGAAGCCTTGATTGCCGATCAGCCCGCTAACGATTTGATACCAAAGCTGGTGCGGGGTCTGCTCGCGCATCGCAAAGAAGGGCGCTGGGAGAACACGCAGGAAAACAGTTTCGTGCTGTTGGCGCTCGATAAATACTTCAACGTGTACGAGAAGACCACGCCGGATTTTGTTGCTCGCGCGTGGCTAGGCGAAGGCTATGCGGGAGATCACAAATTCAGCGGGCGCACGACCGAGCGCTTCAACGTGAACATCCCGATGCGATACCTGGCTGACACCACTGCTACGAAGGATTTGATCCTGAGCAAAGAAGGCGCGGGGCGAATGTACTATCGCGTAGGGATGCAATATGCGCCAGCGAGTTTGAAACTTGCTCCGTCAGAGCATGGCTTCACGGTCGAGCGCGTATATGAAGCGGTCGAGAAAGCTGACGATGTGCGTCGCGACACGGACGGCACATGGCACATCAAAGCGGGCGCAAAGGTGCGAGTGCGACTGACAATGATTGCGCCGTCGCGTCGCTATCACGTCGCGCTGGTTGATGCCATCCCTGCAGGGCTTGAAGCGATGAACCCTGAGCTTGCTGTGACCGGCAGCGTTCCGCAAGACCCGAAGGATAATGCGAATGATAGATGGTGGTGGTGGCGGCGGCCCTGGTTCGAGCACCAGAACATGCGCGACGAGCGCGTCGAGGCGTTCGCGTCATTAGTGTGGGAAGGCGTGTACACTTATTCGTACGTGGCGCGAGCTACGACACCGGGCGTGTTCGTCGTGCCGCCCGCGAAGGCCGAAGAGATGTACCACCCTGAAACCTTCGGGCGCGGCGGCACTGATAGAGTGATCGTGGAATGAAATGATGAACTATGAATGATGAATGATGAATCGACGATACAGGGTTTATTATTCATCTTTGCTTCGACCCCAGCCTGCGTGCGCAGGCGACAGCATAAAGCCCAGCACTGATGTGCTGGGCTAACAGCATGCAGCACCATTAAGCCCGTGAAACGGGCGGCAGCATACTCGGTTGGCGGAAGTGCTGTCGCCCGCTAGGCGGGCTTGTGTAGAATCAATCGCCCGTATACCCATATCTGACGATATGGGCTACGGTCTGACACCCGCTTCGCGGGTTGAATACCTGCATTTCAACACACGCTCTAATATAAACGGCCTGGTTAATTCCCCTTGCCACTTCGTGAAATTCAATTAGTATTCCTGAGATTGCTCTGCTGTTCCTCGGTGGTAAGGCTTATGATGAAAAAGCCCGTCGTTACAAAAACCAGTCACCTCCTGCCCTTTGGCGAATTATCTCCGGCGCAGTTCGAGCGTTTATGTTTGTGGTTAGTGAAGAACGAAGGTTATCTTCGCCCGGAACATCTTGGTGAAGCGGGAAGCGAACAGGGGCGCGATGTGATCGCTTATCGCGCGACTGAAAGCGGCGAACAACTCTGGTATTTTCAGTGCAAGCGTTACCAGACAATCAACGCGCCGACGCTCATCAAAGAAGTCGAGAAGTACAACACGTTGGTCAAGGCTGATGCGACAAAAGCGCCTTTCGGCATTGTCTTCGTCACCAATGCTACAGTTGCTGCCGCTGCACGCGAAAAGGTGCGCAAGTTTTGCGGCCAGCACGGCTACGAATGCGAATTCTGGGCGCGCACCGAGCTTGATCTGCTGGTCAAAAAACATGCGGACATCGTCACAGAATTCTTCAGCCCTGCGCCATCAGCGACAATCAAAGAAACTCATATCGAATCTTCAGGTACTAGCAGCGTTATTATTTATGGCAATGTGACCGGAGCAACAATTAATACTGGCAATAGCAATACAATTGGCTCGAAATCTACAATGCAGCCTCTGCCACAGGATAAAATCTCCATCGCCCGTTTGCCTACGAGCGGCCCCGATCTTTTTGGCCGCGACTCCGAATTGCAACTGCTCGACGACGTTTGGGCAAATCCTAGCATTAACATCATCACCTTCATCGCGTGGGGTGGCGTAGGCAAAACGGCGCTGGTCAATCACTGGTTGAAACAACGCATGGCGCGTGACAATTATCGCGGCGCAGAGCGCGTCTATGGCTGGTCGTTTTTCAGTCAAGGCACCAGCGAACGCGCGACCTCTGCCGACCTATTCATTGATCAGGCGTTACGTTGGTTCGGCGACACAGACCCGACGCAAGGCTCGCCGTGGGACAAAGGCGAACGGCTGGCAGGCTTCATCCGGCAAACGCGCACACTGCTCGTTCTCGATGGACTCGAACCGTTGCAACATCCGCCGGGGCCGCAGGAAGGACAATTGAAAGATGCAGCGTTGCAGGCGCTATTGGTTGAGTTGGCAGCGCAGCAAACAGGGCTGTGCGTGATCTCGACTCGCGAGCGAGTCGGCGATTTGAGCGACTTTGAAAACGGCACAGTCGTGCAGCACGAACTCGAATACCTGTCATCACAAGCCGGTGCGCAGCTTTTAAAGGCGCTGAATGTCAGAGGC
>DATEKX010000320.1:0-17284 GCA_035277165.1 Blastocatellia bacterium
ATCTGACGGCGGAGTTCTGTTCTTTCCGTCAAGCGAGCGGTTTGAGTGATTTGATCTTCCATAATTGTAAGTGCCATTTCTTCTCTTCCGGTTGCGACAAATCAAAGGATGATGTTGTTCGGATGCCGCGCTTCGTCTGGGTCGGCCCATCGGTTGTTCGGTATGATGGGCGTCCACCCCGGCCTTAACGGGTCCTGGTCGTAAGGGTACGACCCCAGACGTTTATAAAGCTCACTGTACTCGCCGAGTTTATCATGATCGAGACTCACGCCCAGCCCCGGTCCCGTCGGCACTGCGATGGAGCCTCCTTCGTACTTGAATTTCCCGCCTTTGATAATGTCGTCTGTGACCTGATGATAGTGCGCATCGGCGGCGAATGAAAGATTCGGAATGACTGCTCCGAGATGCAGCATAGTAGCGAGTTGAATGCCGAGTTCGCCAGATGAGTGGACGGCAACTCCAAGCTGAAACGTATCACATACGCCTGCCGCTTTGACGCACGCGCGAATGCCGCCCCAAAAGGTCGTGTCGAGCAGAATCACATCCACGGCGGTGTTGAGCACATTAGCCGCAAGCTGCTCGAAGTTGACAACGACTGTGTTGGTTGCGAGCGGCATCCGCACATGCTCGCGCACGCGGCGCATCCCTGCCAATCCAAACACAGGGTCTTCCAGATAATCGTTGCGGATGTCTTCAATCTGCTGGCCGAACCACATAGCCGTCTCCGTTGACCATACGCAGTTCGGGTCGAAGCGAAAGCGGTCGCCGTCGAGCGCGGCAGCAACCGAGCGATAACATTCCAGTTCATACTCAGGCGCGAAGACGCCGCCCTTCAGCTTGTGCGATGTGAAGCCGTAACGCTGTTTCAATTCGCGCGCGTGCGCTACCAGTTGCTCAATGGTTCTGACTTCGCCCGTGCCGTCTTTGGGATTCGGATAACGAAAGAATAGATATGACGCGAACGGCACGCGCTCCTGCAGACGACCGCCGAGAATCTCAGAGACAGGCACGCCCCATTTCTGCCCGAGTATGTCGAGGCAGGCGAATTCAAGCGCGGCCAGTACCTGAGAGCGATTGTTGTAGAGCGAGGCCGTCGGGTTACTGATGCGAAATCTCATCTCTTCAAGTCGCGCGGGGTCGTGGCCTACCAGATAGGATTTCATCGCGCGAAACACAGCTTCAGCCGATTCGCCGCCGCCGCCCATCTCTCCAAGTCCCGTCAAGCCTTCGTCCGTTTCTACTTCAATCACCGTGCGCACGAATCGCCCCCAATGACAGCCGTTCGCATGCCTGAGCGGCGCTTCTAGTGGAACAGTAACCGTTGTAGCTTTAATGTCGGTGATCTTCATGTCGGGTTCAGTGTTTCACCAGACGAGACTCTGGGCCTTGTACTCGTCAAGAGTCTTCTGCGGCTTCTCTACGCCCGCAGGCAGAGTCTGCTTCGAGAAGGTTTGAAAATAAAGCAAGACGGCATCGCGCCACCAGACGGCGTCACGTTCCTGAATATCCAGCTTCTTTGCTATCTCGGCGTGACGCTCGGAATCAATCACGCGGGCAAGCTGACTCCAATCCTTGCGCGCGGCTCGCACCCAATCTACTCCGCGCTGATAGTGGAGCGCCAGTTCATCCCACATCGTCTGGCCCGAATTCATTCGATAATCCCACGGCACGTGATGAAACCAGAGCAGGAATTTTTCCGGGCAGGTTTTTAAATCGGCGAATCGGTCACGAACAGGCGGATGATACTGGCTCAATGAATCGCTGCCCGTCTTTGTGCGGTCGAATCCAAGACCTCGCTCGTCTGCGCGATGATAGTAAACCGGATTCCAGTCATCGCGCTTCTCCGTGTCCCACCACGGAGCCGGGCCATAGTGATGCCCGCCCCACATAATGTGATGGAGTCCGAGCGGAGTCATGTAATCAACCAGCGCCTCGTGCGATTCAAGCATGACGCGAGTGATAATTTTTACGGCCTGCGCGTCACGCGTGAGCGTCATCTTTATCCATTCGTCAGCGATTTGCCGCGACGCTATGTCAGGATTCCAACTCATCCGACCGAAAGCGTACCAGTTGGCCTGAGCAAAATGATGCCCTGTCCAATTGCGATCCGAACCCGTGTTGGCTACTGCGGCCATGCCTGTCAATGGCTGATGATAAAGACTGCCGTCCGCAACTTTAGTCACGGTCGAACCCTGCCCTTTAGCATATGTATCGGAGTCGAGAAATTCGCGCCACATCGAAGCCAGAAAAACGAGATGATTTGAAAAGCCGAGATATTCCTGAGTGATTTGTAGTTCGGGCATGAGTTGTGTTTTCGGCATTGCTCCGAACAGTGGATGGAAAGGCTCGCGCGGCTGAAAATCAATTGGCCCGTTTTTGACTTGCAACAAAACATTCGGCGCGAACTGGCCGTCAAACGGCTGAAGGTTTTCGTAAGCCGCACCGGCTCGATCATACCCGGGCTTCGCATCATAAACGAAAGCGCGCCAGATCACTATTCCATTATGAGGAGCCACGGCGGCAGCCAGCATGTTAGCGCCTTCGACATGACTGCGAT
This sequence comes from Blastocatellia bacterium, assembly GCA_035277165.1. Classification (GTDB taxonomy): domain Bacteria; phylum Acidobacteriota; class Blastocatellia; order UBA7656; family UBA7656; genus DATEKX01. The sequence continues at coordinate 2,558 of DATEKX010000320.1, forward strand.
TGTAAGTGCGCGGCCCCGGCTGGCCTTCGCTGTTGGCCTTCACGATGAACCCGCCGAAATCGGGAATGAGTTTGTATATCTCGTCCGCCTTTTTTTTCCACCACGCCGCCACTTCCGCATCCATCGGGTCGGCTGTCTTTAATCCGCCCAGTTCGATGGGCGCAGAAAAACGAGCCGCAAGATAGACGCGCACGCCATAGGGACGAAAGACATTGGCAATGGCCGCTGCCTTGCGCAGGTATTCGGCGCTCAAGCTCTGCGAATTAGCGTTGACGTTATTGAGCGACGCTCCGTTGATTCCAAGTGATGCATTGGCGCGAGCATAATCGCGCAGCCGTGAATCAATCGCATCGGGCAAAGCTTTCCAGTTCCACAGAGATCGTCCCGCATAGCCGCGCTCAATGCTGCCATCGAGATTGTCCCAATGATTCAGCATGCGCAGTTGCAATCTCGGTTTTTGACTCACCTCCAGGTTGGCGATGGGCTGGAGCGTCCCGATCAAACGCAGGAAGTGGAAAGCGCCATAGAGCGCTCCTATCTCATCTTGCGAAGCGATTAATATTACAGAACGGCGTCCGAGCTTAATAGAACGAATGAGAAACCCTTCCGGCCCCAGGTCTTCAAGCTGTCTCTCCAATTTCAGTTCTGCTATCAGAGGCAGGCTCTTTGTTGTTCCTACGATCAAAGCGCCATCGCGACGAATCTCTTTTGCGACGGGAACCGAACGGTCAAACAATCCCGCGCAGCCGCTCGCGAGTTCTGTGCGAATAGCGTCAAAGGTTGCAGATTTGCCGGGCACTATTATGGATGTGACGTGAGGGCGATAGGCGCTGATCATCTGGCCGGGAAGCGGGTCATAGCGCAACCACAGGCGATAGCCGTCGTCGGCTTTTGCAGTCGTTGCGATTGAAAACAGGATGATGATCGAAAGGCGCGCTACAAAGCCTCTATGGATTAGCTTACAACCCGGATTCATGCTCTCCCTCTTGTTCATCCTCGGATTGGCGCTTGAAAGGCCGATGTTATCACAAAACGAATTATAAGTACCGCGAGCAGTAGCGCGGGGATTGGGTTACTGCGTGAACTGCTCGCCGCTGCTCGCGGTACTGTTTCACACTCATTTTAGAAAGATAGGCGCGCCCCTAATCGGATGTTGCGTTCGCCTATGCCAGTTGTTGATGTGATAAACCCGAATGCGGCGGCGCTCGATACGTCGGCTCCGGGGTTGCTGAAATTAGGATGATTCAGCGCGTTCAGCGCCTCAGCGCGTATCTGTAGCCTGAACCGCTCCGTCAACGAAATAGTGCGGAACAGGCTGAGGTCTACGTTGAAGAAGCCCGGCCCGCGCAGGTTGTTTCTGCCCGCGTTGCCGAATCGTTGCGGCTGACCGGCAGGTATGTTTACCGCAGCATAGGCTGTCGTATCAAAGTACGGATTGCCTGTACCTATGCCGCCCAATATCTTCACTTGAGATTTTATCTGATCGGGAACCTGCTGGCTTCCGCCTGCGTTGAGATTTCCGCCGTTGCCTTGAACGACATAAAACGGCGCGCCGCTCGTTCTGCTCAGGATGCCGTTCAACTGAAAACCTCCTAACAGATAACTGGCAAAGCCATCGTTGAGCCATCGCCGACCATGTCCGAACGGCAGATCATAGACCCCGTAGCTTTGGAAATTGTGCGTTCGGTCATAACTCGCAAGCCCTCTGTTGCGTTCCGCCTCTGGCATATATTGTATTCTCGGATTGGCGTCATTATCAGCGTAATTGATCGCCTTCGAGAACGTGTACACAACGCCGAGCAGCGAACTGCCAAAGCGCCCTTTGAGTTCTGATTGTAGAGCGTCGTAGGTTGTGGTCTTGTACGGGATGATCTCGTTAATGTCGGCTGTCAATCCGAACTGCGGGAAAAGCGCGCGCCCCGCGTTGCCTGTGCCCGGAGCGCCCGCGTTGATGTTGATGAATCCCATCTGCCCGACTGCGCGCGTGCCGACATATCCTATCTGCGCCGTGAACCGACTGGTCAACTCGCGTTCCACAATCACGTTGAAAGAATGTATCTCCTTGCGCATAGGCGTGTCGGGGTAAGTCGTCGTGCCTGTGTTCGACGGCAGCTTGAGAACGCCTTTTGTCAGGTCAGGCGGAACGCTGGTGTTAATCAATCCCTGTCGAAACGTTGTCACCGGCAGGAAGGCATTTGTAGCGCCATTGAAAAGTCGCTGCGGCATTGCCCATGCGTTGACAATCGGATAAGCGTTTCGGAAATCTATGAACGGCCTGGGATCGGCTGATTGACCGTACCCGCCGCGCAGCACTGTCTTTTCGTCCAGGCGATAAGCGATGCCGATGCGCGGCAAAAATTGACCTACGCCTGATGCGGCCCCGGTATCTCTGGGTACGCCTTCGAGCCCGCCCGTGATGACGTTTCCGGTCGCAGGGTCGAAGCGGTTGATCCCTGTGTTGTCTTTATCCGGGAACGGGTAGCGCTCCCAACGCAAGCCATAGGTCAGCGTCAGATTGCGCGTCGCCTGCCAGTGGTCGCGAGCATAGAACGCATACGATTTCAGGCGAAGCGAATTTGGATTTCGGAGTTGGTCTACTTTGCCTGCGGCGGCTGGCAATCCGAGCAGGAAATCGGCCCATGCGTTGTACCTGATGTCTGCCGGAGCAGGCCCATTCTGTAATCTGGTCGAGTTGCCGTTGAATTGGAATGTGCCGCGCACGGTCTGAAACGTCCCGCCTTGCGGCTGAAAGTGATTGATCTGCTGATTCTGATAGTCTACGCCGAAACGCAAGCCGTGCGCTCCTTTCAGCCATGAAAGATTCGCCGTCGCAACGTATTGATTATCACGAAACAGAAACGGATTGCCCGTGTTGGGATTGCCGAGGTTTGCCCATGTGCCTGTGAACTGAAACGAAGGGATGCCGCCTTGCAGCCGATCTCCACCGTTAGTTCCCGGAATTTTTAAAACATCCAATCCAAAGTTAGAGTCAAGGTCGAAGTTTTCAGCGCCGAGCCTCTGGCGTGTGTATCCGACATTCGCGTCCAAAATAACTGTCGGGCTGAATGTATAAGTGATACCCGCTCCGGCAATCTGAACGCGACCCGGAGCCGTTCCGTTCTGACCACCGTTGAGGGCATCACCGCCAGCTTCTCCGAGCAACGGCGGCTCGACGATGTTGGTGGGCGAGATGCTGTAGCGCCCGAAAAGCGTGAACCTGTCGCTTATGTTGTAATTGATCTTGGTATCTATGTTGGTGCGATTGAACAGAGCCACGCCGTTCGCGACAAAATTGTTGATGAAGCCCGGCCCTGTCGGCAGAGGCAACCGGTCTATGAGTTCACGCGCCGCCTGATCAATGCGGTTGGCCGGAATCACGTTGCCCGGAAACGGCGTGCGCAATCTGGGATCAGGGTTGGAATCAGGATCGTATATGGTCACACCTGTTCCGCTGAAATCAACTCCTCCCTGAGAGGTGGGTCGAAGGCTTGCCGGTACAATGCTGATCGTGTTGGTTCGCGAAGTGTTCCGCCTCGTAGTGCGTTCCAGATCAGTAAAGAAGAACAGTTTGTTCTTGATTATCGGGCCGCCGACCGCATAGCCAAACTGCACGAGAATGTCTTTCGGGTTTTGCGGCGTGGTCTGGAAGAAGTTCCTCGCGCGGAGCGCGCTGTTGGTGTCATACACCCAACCAGCGCCGTGAAATTCATTCGTTCCCGATTTGATTATCACATTGATCGCAGCGCCGCCCGCCAACCCCTGTTCTGCGTCGAAAGAGTTGGTAACGATATTCACCGTTTGAATGCCTTCTGCTGGCGGCACATAGGCCGTGTTAGTCGGCAGCCAGGGATAGATGACGCTTGAGCCATCAATTCTGGTGTTGTTCTGCAGCCGCGATACGCCATTCACGTTGAATGAAATTGATCTTTGCGGGCTGCCTGCAGCGGAGTTTTGCTCGCCTTGCAGCACCGCGCCCGGAACGAGTCCCATCAAACTCTGGTAATTGCGACCGACGCTGCCCGTTATTGGCAGGTCGTTGACCTGTCTGGTCGGCTGAGTGATATTTATGTCGGCTCGGTCGGTCTGAAGCGTAGCGCTCGACGCGGTGACCACAATGCTTTCGCTCACGCCCGATGTCTGCAACTGTGCATCTATGCGGCGAACGGTGTTCGCATCAACCCTAACACCCTCCTGCACCTGAGATTTGAAAGACGTAGCTTCGATGGTCACTTTATAGACTCCCGGCTGCAAGTCGCTGAACAGGTACACGCCTCTGTCATCTGTATTCACAATCTTCGACACGCCGGTATTTATGTTAAGCGCTTCGACTTTGGCCCCTGAGACAATCGCGCCTGCCGGGTCTGTGACGTTGCCCGTGAGGGAACCATAAAGCACCTGCGCGTAGTCTGCGCGCGGCACGGCCAATGCCAGAAGCAACAGGATGAGAAGCCGTGCTAAAACTGCGCCGCGTGAGTTTGACTCGCTCTCGAATCTGGAGGTCGAGCCATGCTCTGGGACTCTGACACCGTGCCGCGTTTGCTTGCCTGCAACTCTCCATCGCTCGGCGTGGCGCCACTTTGTGCGAGAAACTGCTTTGGTAAATTCCAACATTTGTGTTGCCTCCTTAATTCTTGAAATTCAATCGCCTCGACACTGCGCATGCGCACAATGTCGCAACAGCTTCATCTACACCCGCTGGGAATTTCGGTCGCCGTGGCTGCCGCAAGATTTGGAATGGCAGAATCTGCGGCAAAGCCAGTTCGGAAACCTCGACTGTCTCTCATCCTCCTGAGTTCGCCCTACCATGTTTTTTCGTTCTAAAATGCCGGAATGACTTTGATCGTTGACTTCTCGAACTCATTTGAATAAAAGATGCAACATTAATTCGAGTCCACAACAAATACGAGAAAAATAAAAATCGCCCTTTAAGCGACCGAGGGCGCGCCGAAGTGTTTTTGCAGAACCAGTGCAATCGTGCCACGGAGTCTGGGCTGAGTGGACGGGTCTGTCAAAACGATGCGCGTGCCTGCGTGCGTGAAAGTGCGACTCTTGACAATTTTTTCGATAGCGGGTCCGAGTCGATTCCAGAAGCGCGTCACCTCTCCGACGATCATGATTACATCGGGCGCAAGTCCTGTAACGAGCAGGGCGATGCCCGCGCCCAGGTAATGCCCCATCTGGTCGAGAGCTTCAATGGCCTTCGGGTCGCCTTGATCGGCAAGGCGCAGGATGTCATCGAAAGTCGGGGCGATTTCCTGCGATCTGTTTGTAGATTTCCCGCTGCGACCGGGCGATATGGATTGAGCGTAATAACGCACCGCGGCTGAATTCGAAGCATAGACTTCCCAGCAGCCGCGATTGCCACACTGACATTCAAGCCCGTCTTCGACAAGCGTCATATGCCCGAACTCACCGGCTGCGCCAGTCGAGCCGCGCACAAGCTGGCCGTTGACCATCACTCCCGCCCCGATTCCCTCTGAGACCGTAACGGCGATCAAATCTCGCACCCCTTCCGTGTGCCGACCGAACCAGATTTCGGCCAGCGCGCAAGCATTTGCAGCGTTTTCCAGCTCAACGGGCAGCCCTGTGGCCTTTTCAAGCGGGGTCTTTAAGTCTACATCGCCCCATCCCAGATTCGGCGCGAAAACCAGTTTTTGCGACGCTAAATCAACTCGACCAGGCAAGCTCACGCCTATGCCTTCGTAATAAATCCCCGGATGCGTTTCGATCAGGTTATGAAGTCGCGAACTTAATTCTGTGATGAACTGCTCAGGGTCTTGAGATGTCGGCAATGACTGTTGAGCCATAAATTGCGCGTCAAGGTCGGCAAGCGCAATCGTTGTTGTAGCGGGGCGGACATTAATTCCGATGATGCCCACTCGTTCTTTATTGAGATGCAGAAATCTGGGCCTGCGCCCGCGCGGGGCGTGACCGCTTGCGCCTTCGGTCACCCATCTCTCTTCGATCAATTGCTCGGTGATTACTGAAACAGTGCTGCGCTGAAGCCCTGAGTGACGAGCCAGATCAGCACGCGAAATGGGCTGGTGTCTGCGTATCAGGTTGAGCATGATGCGGCGATTTATGTCGCGGGCAGTCTCGCTCGTCGCCACTTGAAAATTGTTTAGATCAATCTTTCGCATATAAGCCTCCGCTATGTTGCAACTCAAACATATTGCGGAATCTCTTCGCAAGATCAATCGGAATGCCGGGCCGCCCTTTCGACAGGCGTGCGCCGATAAGCCCGCTCAGTACCTACAGCACACGCCTGTTTTCAGGGGTAAAAGCCTTATATTTATATATAATTCGAGTGGCGAACTATATGTCAGGTCGCATCGCTTGTCAAGAAATTTTTTCCGATTGATGATTGAGATGGCGGTGAGTTTTCGCTGTATGCAGATATGTTTTATGCGTTCGTGAACTGGATCAAACGCTCAAGCTTTGCCCTTGCTCTGCCAGTATCAATCGAATCAGCCGCCAATCGTACTCCTTCCAGAAAATCACTGGCGCGGCTGCTCGCGACTAAGGCCGCTGCTGCATTCAACAACACGATATCGCGGCGTGGGCCTGCATAGCCTTCGAGGACTTCGAGGATTATCTGGCTGTTTTGACGCGCGTCGCCGCCTCGCACTTCTTCAAGCGTCGCGCGTCTGAGACCGAAGTCTTCGGGCTTGACCGCGTAGGTTGTCAACTCTCCATCTTTCAATTCCGTTATCTTGCTTTCTGCGCTTATGGTGATTTCGTCAAGCCCGTCGCTTCCGTGAACAACGAGCGCGCGCGTGCTTCCGAGCGCCCGCAGCACTTCAGCCAAAACTTCGGTCAGGTGCGCGGCGTATACGCCGATGACCTGCGCGTTCGCATCCGCAGGATTGGTGAGCGGCCCAAGCATGTTGAAGATAGTCCGAATGCCCATCTGGCGGCGCGCAGGGGCGACGTATTTCATCGCTTCGTGAAGAACAGGCGCGTGCAAAAAACCTATGCCGACTTCATCAATGCAGGCGGCGATTCGTTGCGGCTCAAGTTCTATCTTCACGCCTAGAGCTTCGACCACATCCGCGCTTCCGCACTGGCTCGACACGGAACGGTTGCCGTGCTTTGCCACGCGAACATTGCAGCCCGCGACTACGAATGCTGTGGCCGTTGAGATATTGAAGCTGCCGCTTACGTCGCCGCCCGTGCCGCAGGTGTCTATCAAAGCTTCGCGCTCGGTGCCGCCGATTTCCAGATGTGGTCGGACGGCGGCGGCTTTGCGGCGCATCACCCGCGCGAACCCTGTCAACTCTTCGACTGTTTCGCCCTTCATCCTTAATGCTGTCAGAAGCGAAGCGATCTGCGCATCGGTGCACTGGCCCGTCATGATTTGATCGAGCACAGATTCGGCTTCTTCGGCGCTCAGGTTCTGGCGGTCAACCGCTTTTTTAATAGCTTCCGTAATCGTCATGCGAGTTCAACCCTAACATGAAAGACCAGTCGCGCTCCATCAGTAGATTCGGTTTATATCAATCAGCTAGCTTGACCGCCGACTTGAGCGTGACTAAGATGGCGACTGTCTGAAGAATCAATAATCGCCCTGAAAGATCATCCCCACACGTTATTCGGTGAGCAAAGGATAAATCAGCTTAAAAGGAGAGCAAAAAATGTGGAAAGAGTTCAAAGAATTCATCGCGCGCGGAAACGTGATTGATCTGGCTGTTGCCTTAATCATAGGCGCGGCCTTTGGCAAAATCATCACCTCGATGGTTGACGACGTAGTGATGCCGCCTATCGGAATGATTCTTGGAAAGGTGAATTTCTCGGACTTGTTCATCGCCTTGAGCGGTCACCCGAATTCGTTGGCGGAAGCGAAAGCCGCAGGACTGCCCACGATCAACTATGGTGTGTTCATCAACACGGTGATTCAGTTTCTCATCATCGCCTTTGTGATCTTCATCGTGGTCAAAGCGATCAATCGAATGAAGCGCCGCCCGGAAGAGTTGCCGCCGACGTTGAAGGCGTGCCAGTACTGTTTTTCCGACATCCCTGTTCAAGCGACAAGGTGTTCGCGATGCACTTCGCAGTTGACCGCATAAAGATTAAGATGTAGCGCAAGCTAACTATCGCTGCATACAACCGTTCATCGGCTGGCGAGAATCAATTCGGCTATCTCTCTGGCTGTCATCAATCTGCGAATGTACATGGGACGAGTCTCTTCGTTGTAATAGCTCTCGAATAATTTGTCGCACAACTGATCTATCTCGTGCTGAAATTTCACATCCGTCGAGCGGAATCCGTCATCAGTTAAAGGCTCTGTGACGGGCAGCCGCACGAGCAAATCGTAAGTGTTCATCCACATGCGACAATAGGAGAAAAGAGCTTCGGGTTGCTGCTCGGTCGCTCCGTACAGCCTGGCATAATAAGCGAAATTGTCGAGCACAGAACGGTCGCAAACCAGAACATCTGCTCGAAGAGATTTTTCGATCTCCAGTTGTACCTGCCGGGCTATGATCCATAGATGGGCCTCGCGGCTGGCGCGGTCGTTGAGAGCGAACGGGCATTCGCGCGCTATTTCGGTGAGAAGCTCGACGGTCTTTCCTTTGCGCTTTATTGCGCCGCCAAGCTCGTATGCGATGGTTGTTTTGCCGATGCCGTGTGTTCCTACCAGTGCGACCTTGAACAATTTTTTATCCCCCTGAGCGGCGAGACATTCTAGCAAGGTCAACGCGTGCCCTCAAACCCGTCATTGATGAAGCGCGCAGTGCGCGTGTAGCATAAAGGCGCGCGGGCCTCTCGGAATAGGAACTCACTAATGCCTTCACACGGAAACGAGAAAATTGCAATCGTGCTATCAGCCGGTTATTTCGGATTCTTTGCTCACGCAGGCTTCATGCTTGCTTGCGAAGAGCTTGGCATTGACTACGCGGCCATCGCAGGCTCAAGCGCAGGGTCTGTGGTCGCCGCGATGCACGCTTCGGGAGTCCCTGCTGCGGAAATAATCGAGTTGCTTTCGAGCGTGCGGCGCAAAGATATGTGGGACAGCATAGGGCTTGCCGGATTGATCGGTTCGCTTATGAAGCGTGGGCGCGGGTGGACAGGGCTTCTCAAAGGCGAGCAGTTTGAAGAGCGACTCAATTACCGGCTGCGCGTGAAGACGTTTGAAGAATGCCCGCGTGCGCTCTACGTGACGGCGCTCAATTTGAGCAAAGGGGTTGAAGAGACTTTTTATTCAGGCACGATAGCCGACAAAGTGCGCGCCTCTTGCAGCTATCCGTTTCTGATGTCGTCAAAAACCATTGGCGGCGACGAATACTGGGACGGTGGTTTTCTGACGAAGATACCTCTTGAAACGATGGTCGAGCGGGAACGCCCTGATCGTTTGATAATTCATTACCTGCCGATGCGCGATGAAGAAACAGATTTGAAAAATCGCCAGTGGTCTGCGATTGGCATGATGGAACGCGCGCTGAACATTTCGCGCAGGGATATGGAAGGCCGCCGACTGGAAGCGCTGGGCGAACTCAAAAATAAGATCATCCGCGTTGAGCCTGAAGTTCCGCGAGTGAGCGCGAAAAATTTATCCACCGGCAAAGTCGCAGCACGCGCCGCGTATGAACATGCAATGAAAGTGATGAATAGCGAAATGATGAAATGATGTTAGAACATTTATTTCATCACTCAGAGCGTGTTATGAAATGCGGCAGCGATTTGATACCAGCCTGCGTAGCGGGCTAAAGCATAAAGCCCACATCCTCAGACATTGGTATCTACATAAATCTCAGCCCGCGCAGCGGGCGTCAGCCGTCATGCGATTGAATCTCTGTCGCCTGCTTTGCAGGCTTGAACTGGTCGCCAACGCTGACCCCGCGCTCACGCGCGGGGCTAGAAGCTGTCGCCTGCTTTGCAGGCTTTTAATGTGCAGGCTTCTGATGTGCAGGCTGAAACTTGCCTGCACATCTTGTGTAGATACCTATGTCTATGGATGTAGGCTACAATCTTACACCCGCTTCGCGGGTTGAATGTCAGCATTCGATTCTTTAAGGCTGCCGATCAAAGCTAATACGGCTATCGCAAGTCCCACGCCTTTTATCACCGCTACCCAGACGGATGAAATAGGAGCAGGGTCATCTTCGTGCAGTCGAGTCAGTTGCATGAAGAAACTCGAATACCCCATGCCGCATACGAATCCCCAGGCGGCGGCTAAAAATCGGCGGCCAGTCTTCGCGTCCTTCCCCGCGCGATAAGCGCCATACAGCAAAAAAGCTCCCAGAATGTAATCGTCCAGCCAGGCAGGTAAATACTGCCATTGTCCTAACTGATGCCAGCGTCGCACAGTTTCAGCCAGCGGAATAACGATGCCGAAAACTATAGCTACACGACGGCTGAATGATAACGTCATAGCCATTCCTTAAGTGATAAAACCTGAGCTTATCGGCTTTCTAGTTTTTTGGCGCGTAGTAGCTGTCACGTGTGCGCGCGTTATAGCCTGAACGGGTGAGAAAGACTTTCACGTGGCGCAGGCGACCGTCGCGCTGCTCGTTTTTTGAAACGTAGGTAAGAATGTATTGATTCTTCAGTTCGTTAGCTACCTGACCATATACGTCTTTCAACTCGTCATCTCTGAGCGGCGAATAAATTCTCCCGCCTGTGCGGGTCGCAAGGTCTGTCATGAGTCGTTCAGCCGCGACAAATCTCGCAATGTAGAAATCAGCTTGTGAGCCTGTCCCTAAAATGCGACCGACTTTGCCGCCGCTCTGGATCTTAATCTGTTCAATGAAAGCACGCGCCTTACTGATAACGTGAACGACTGCGCCTGATTTTATGATCGCATCGAGCGATTGATTGTATGTAATTTTGCTCGACGTGTCGTCGCCGTCCGTAAGCAGGATGATAGCTTTACGACCCTCAACTTTAGACAATTGATCTTCTGCCGTCGCATATATCGCATCGAAAAGCGATGTGCTGCCATACTGATTACGGCCTTCCTTAGTCATAACCATGCCCGGCTTGAATCGCCACGAGAGAGCGTGACGAACTTCTTCAGCTTTGGCAGTCCAGTCCTGAATCAACTCCACGTTGGTATGAAATTCGATTATCGAGACTTTATCTTCTGGCCCAAGCTGGCTTACAAATCGCATTGCGGCATCGCGCAGTGATGCGATCTCGCCCGCTACCGAACCCGATGCATCGAGCATTAAAACTACGTTTACAGGCACGCTGCTTATCAAAAAGCTGGCGATGTCCTGCCGCTGCCCGTCTTCGGCAATGATGAAATCGTTTTTGCTCAGGTCGGTGGCTTGTCGCCCGTAAGGGTCTATGACCGTGATGTTGAGCAACACCTCGTCTGCGCGCAGGCGAATCGAGTCATCCTGATTTTGCGCGCCCGGTTGCGGGCCTGCGGAAGGCAGCCTGCGCCCGCTCTGCGCCAGAGCGCCCACAGTCGTGACAAAAATGAGCGCGATCAGGCTCAACGTCATAGATTTGATACGTGTTGACATAAACATCTTATCCTTACTTAAGCACTCATCAAGTATAGACCACTTGTCCGGGTTCTGCATTTGAAAGAGAGATGTTTTGAGCGCAGCCTTGATGGGAGCAGCCTGGTCTGCGTCATTGTGAAACGCCCTGACTGAAATTAATACTCATTTTTTTCTTTGTTGGCTATTTTTCCTGCTGTACTCAATGGTGAGATGTTTGCATAAGTGGTCAGATGAAGTTCGATTCAAGTACAGTTCAAGGTTTTTTCAAGGTCGCCATAAATAATGATGCCACAAACGGATGTGGGAAAAGATAATAATTTTTCGTCAGTAAGGCTTGAAAAATGAAAAGAATCACCTCCCCCCGATTGACTGCTGTAATATCATTCCTTTTACTTTTCCATTATTCAATCACAGCATTTGCAGGAATTACATTGATACCCGGACAAGGAATAGTCCTGACGGGCGCGGACGGCATAGTCCTGACGGGCGCGGACGGCATAGTCCTGACAGGAGCCGATGGCATAGTTTTGACCGGAGCCGATGGTGTAGTTCTTACAGGAGCAGACTTTCTTACTTACATAGGAGCCGAAGGGGTTGTGCTGACGGGCGCAGACTCAGTAGGCATCAATAGCCTTGACCCTGACCTCGGCCAACTGCTCAACGGGCTTCCAGATACGAGCGCGATCAATGTCTTCATAGCTTTTTACCAGATGCCTACCGAAGCTGATTTCAATGCGCTTCAGGCGGTTGGCATACTGGGCGGCACGCGCTATCACAATCTGCCTATAGTTCTGGTCAACGCCTTTAAGCAACAGATAGCAGCGATCTCGGCTCTTCCTTCTGTTCGGTCAATCTATTCCAACAAAACACTTGGATTTCTCAGCCACGATACACGCGTAATAACCGGGCAGCAGAGCGTCGTAACAGACTCGAAACTTACTCAGAGCAACGGCGGCGTGCCGCTTTCGGGCAAAGGCGTTACCGTAGCTGTTATTGACACGGGCATTGATGCTACGCACCCTGATCTCCGCTACGGCACGAAGGTAGTTCAAAATGTCAGGACTGCTGATCTGCAAAGTCTTCCTCTCGGCTTCAACTATCCAATAGCAGTTGAAGAGTCGAGCAACACCGACTGGATGATGGGGCACGGCACGCTCGTAGCAAGTTTGATCGCGGGGACTGGCGCTGCGTCTAACAATTACTACGGCGGCATGGCTCCGGGCGCGAAACTGCTCGGCATATCGGCTGGCGATGCAAGCCTGTTTTATGTGCTTTCAGCAATGGATTACGTGCTGTCGAACCGCGTCAGTCAAAACATCCGCGTGGTCAATTGCAGTTTCGGCACCAACGGAGTATTCGACGCAAACGATCCTGTCAACATAGCGACAAAGATAATGCACGACAGCGGCATATCTGTTGTGTTCTCAGCAGGCAATCGCGGCGACCAGCCGAATTCACTCAATCCGTATTCAGTCGCGCCGTGGGTCATCGGCGTCGGCTCCGGCACAAAGGACAGATCGCTGTCGTCGTTTTCGTCGCGCGGCGCGGCTGGCTATTCTATGTTTCATCCGACACTGATCGCTCCGGGCGAATCAATAGTCGGCGCTCGCTCGTCGTTCGTCAACGTAGTCGGCACGCTGGGACTGGCAAACGTGTTGATCTCGCCCGCCAACGACCTGCAAACAATTCCGCTTTTTTATCTGGGGAGATATACAAACAGTTCAGGAACAAGCTTCGCCGCGCCTCACGTTTCGGGCACCATCGCATTGATGCTGCAAGCGAATCCTTCGCTTCAGGTTGATGATATAAAAGCCATCCTCGAAACTACCGCGACTCCGATGCTTGGCTATGCGCGCTATGAAGTCGGCGCGGGATACTTGAACACTTACGCGGCGGTTCGCAAAGCTGAATACGGGACTTCGTTCGGAGCCTTTCGCGCCGAATTAAGCAATCCGGCAATCACATATACTAAAGACAACGCATCGCAATTCAGCGGTACAGTCGCGCCGGGGCAAAGCTATTCAGTGTCGCTCGACGTTCCTGAGGACGCGGCCTCTGCAACCGTTCAAGTGGGCTGGATCAACAACGCATTGATTGCAAACAATCTCAATATCACAGCCAGCGGGCCGGGGCAGACGGTTCAATCGAAGCCTTCTATTCAACTAGTCGGTTCGGGTTATAAGAAGACAGGCGTGACGATCAATAATCCTACGCCGGGCAGTTGGACTATAACGATCACTAACACCAGTGTCGCTCTGCTGGGCGCTTCGCAAAATTTCACAGGCGCGATTGAACTGTTCCACACAAACATGCCTGCTGCGGGACTGGATCAATTGTCGCCTTCCGAGCAACGAGCCGTCAGGCAGGCTTTGATTACGGGGCTTATGACTGCCGAAGGCGATTTTGCAGCCAATTCTCCAGCCACACGGCTTGACGTTGCGCGCGCGGTGATGCTCGGAGCAGGCGCGCGAGTGCCTCAGTACCTGCCCTATCTGCCAAGCTATGCTGATGTCCCGAACAATGCGAGCGCAGTGTTCGTCGAGAGCGTGGCTCATTCTCCGTATGGCGATTTGATGAACACGAACGGGTGCTCATTCAATCCGCAAGGGCAGGCCGACCGCCTCACTGTTGCCGTTGCAACGGTTAAGGCATTAGGGATTCAGCCGAGCAGCAGTTCTAACCCCGGACTGGCCGATTGGTCAACAATTCCACTCTGGGCGCGTGGCTACGTCAAGACTGCAATCTCGCAGGGATTGATAAGCGCAAAGTCAGGTTATTTTCAACCATTTAATTCGATAACACGCGTGGAACTGGCTGCGACAGCAGTCGCGCTCCAGCAGGCGGCGCGATAAAGAAACGCATACTCACCGCACAGACCCGGCAGTGCGTTAGCGGGAGGAACGAGAGTGCGAATATCGGTACCTTTTCCTAACAAAATCGCAGATAAGCGAAAGCTCTTGCTGCCGATCATCTCTCTGCGGCGAAAGCTCACGAAGGATTCGCCACGGGTGGACAGATGACTCGTCGTTCGATCATTCAACCGCTGACTGCATCCCGCGACAGACGACCAGCCGCAAAATCAAGCCTTAATAAATAACTGAATAGAAGATTTGATGGCTCTTTCAAGTTTTTTTCAAGCCTTGATTGTTAAACTCTGCTCGATGATTGGGAAGTAAAAAGTTTTCACTTGTGAGCCGTCTCACTGGGCGGCCACCTAAAAAGCGCGACGTTTACTGGGGAGGGACGCCGCGCTTTTTTTATTCTTTATTTCTGCGTT
>DATEKX010000321.1:0-3615 GCA_035277165.1 Blastocatellia bacterium
ATATTTTCTCGATGCGTCGAGAAGCGTTGAAAGTGTGTCAGGCTGTGCGCGACGCGGGCGGGCGGGCTATGCTCGTCGGCGGATGGGTGCGCGATTACCTGCTCGGCACCGAATCCAAAGATTTCGACATAGAAGTCTACGGCCTTGAGCCGTCACGGCTGCGCGCTGTCCTCGAAACCATTGCTTCTGTCAATACCGTGGGCGAGCAGTTTTCAGTCTATAAACTCGCATTCAGATCCCAGGATGTGGGCCGATTCGAAATAGACGTATCCATTCCCCGTCGCGAATCTAAATCGGGGCGCGGCCATCGCGGGTTCGTAATCGAAGGCGATCCTCAAATGACATTTGAGGAAGCGGCGCGCCGTCGCGACTTTACAATCAACGCTATTCTCTACGACCCGTTGACAGATGAAACCGTTGACCCATTCGGCGGCGCTCGCGACCTCGGGCAACGAATGCTCAGAGCAGTCGCGGCAGATACATTCATTGATGACAGCCTTAGAGTCTTGCGCGCTGTTCAATTCGCTGCGCGGTTTGAAATGACTGTTGATGCTCAAACGGTCGAGTTGTGCCGGACGATTGATCTGACAGATTTGCCTCGCGAGCGCATCTGGGGCGAGATGGAAAAATTGCTCACATTTGCAAATCAGCCCTCCATCGGCCTCGCGTGCGCGCTCGAACTTGGCGTGCTCGATAAATTATTTCCTGAAATTCGCGCTCTTACCGACAGCCAAAATCAATTATTCGCTCACACAAAGCGTTCCCTTGATGAAGCTGTGAAACTCACTGGTGATCTTTCTAAAGAAAAGCGCGTGACGGTAATGCTGGCGGCTTTGTGTCATGAACTTGGAAAGCCTGTTGCTGAAATTGTGGGCGATGTAGACAAAGTTTTTATCGAAGCGACAGTCGAACAAGCGCGCTCGGTGATGGATAGGCTGGGGCTTTACACCCTATCAGGGTATGGCGTGCGCGCGCAGGTGACGGCTCTGGTGCAAGAGCAGCTCAAGCCGCTTGAGTTTTATCAACACCTCGACCGCACTGCGGATGGCGATTTTCGCCGTCTCTCGCAAAGAGTCGAAATCGATTTGCTATACCGCGTGTCGAAAGCCTGCGCACTGGCCGAGGGCTTATCCACAATTGCGCAAGACTGGTTCATCGAAAAAGCACGCGCACTCGGCGTCGAGCACGGCCCGCCTGCGCCGCTGCTTCAAGGCCGCCATCTTATCGAAGCGGGAATTACACCCGGCCCACAGATGGGCGAGATACTTCGCCGCATTTACGATCTACAACTCGACGGCCAAATCACTACTTTAGAAGAAGCCATCACCGCTGCGCGCGGCCTCGCCTGACTTTGTTATTGACAATCACTGATGTTAGTCTTATTCTTCCGATGTCGAGCCAAATTGAAATTCATTTTCATTTAAGAGGGATACATATGAGCCTGTTGGACGCGGCGCAAAACAAGTTATACCGAATCGAAAGCATTGAAGGCCCCGAAGATGAATGTCGCCGGTTGCTCGATTTGGGACTCACACCGGGCGAAGAGATGGCCATCGTGCAATCAGTTCCGTTCGGAGACCCGCTGGTTGTGACTGTGCGAGGAATGCGCTTGGCCCTGAGGCGTCGCGAAGCAGCCTGGATACGAGTTCAGTAGTGGATACAACTTCGATAAAAGTCGCCTCCGCCGAAGCGGAGCACGAAGCCAGCACGCCAGCCCCTCAAGCAATCAAACAGGAATCGAAACTCTTGACGGTCTGTCTGGCCGGTGTTCCCAACGCGGGCAAAACTGCGCTGATGAACGGGCTGACCGGCGGCGGGTTTCACACTGCGAATTATCCCGGCGTAACGGTCACCTTATCGCGCGGCAAGAGCCGCGCAGAGCTTGGGCCACAAGTCGCTCTGGTTGATCTGCCCGGCGTTCACTCAACAGTCGCGCCCACGCCCGAAGAAGAACTTTCCTGCCAGGTCATCGAAGGCCGACATCATTCAATCACGCCTGACGCATTAATCATTGTTGTTGACGCGACACAGTTGGAGCGACACCTGAAATTTGCTGCTTACGTCGCCGCTCAAGGAAAGCCCGTAGTCATAGCTCTCACGATGATGGATTTGCTCGCGCAGTCCGGTCAGTCAATCAGCGTGAACAAACTCTCTAACGCGCTCGGAATTCCGGTTGTGCCTGTAGACGGGCGAACAGCCTGGGGCATGGAAGAGTTGATGGCAACTCTGCGCCGCGTGACTGAACAGCCGAACGGCAATCGCAACGCGCTTGCTGAGTTGCCTGACGAGCCGGTCACGGCTTATCGCATATTGCGCGACCTGCTAGACAAAAGCGGCGCGATCAAAAAAGGCAAAGCGCTGCTGCTGGCGCAAGACTCGTTCACGGCTCGCATTGATCGAATAGTGCTGCATCGCTATTTCGGGTTTCCGATCTTCTTTGCGATTTTAGGCGCGCTGTTCGCTTCGATATTCTGGGCCGCGCAGCCTTTCATGGATTTCATCGAATGGGGCTTTGGCGAATTGGGGCAACTCACGCTGCAAGTTCTGCCCGAAGGGATGGTATCGAAATTTATCGCAGAAGGATTGTTCGGAGGCGTTGGCTCTGTAGCAGTCTTCTTCCCGCAGATAGTCATTCTCTTTTTCCTGATGACGCTGCTCGAAGATTCGGGCTATCTCTCGCGGGGCGCGGCGCTTGTTGACAAGCCGCTCTCACTGCTTGGGCTGCACGGGCGATCTTTCGTGCCGATGCTGTCGGGTTATGCCTGCGCGATTCCGGCAGTGTTGGCCGCGCGTACTATTCCATCGCGGCGCGAGCGATTGCTGACAATATGGATTCTTCCGTTGATGAGTTGCAGCGCTCGGTTACCGGTTTATGCGCTGTTGCTTGCGGCGCTGCTTCCGGGCGCGGCGGGCAAGGCGGGCCTCGCGCTTGCAGCCCTCTACATTGCGAGCCTGTTGACGGGCGCGCTGATGGCCGGGTTGATAAGCCGGTTCATCTTGCGAAAAAAATCAAGCTCGATGCTTGCGATGGAGATGCCGCTTTATCGCAGGCCCCTGTTGAAGCCGACTTTGAGAATGACCTGGACTCGTTCATCGGCTTACCTGAAAAAAGCGGGCGCACCGATCATCATAATCTCATCGTGCTTGTGGCTGCTTTCGAATTTCGGATTGGGTTCGCGCCAGCCTGCGCTCGAAGACGGAACAAAACCGGCTGCAATCGCGCCGAGTGATTTGGATCATTCATTCGCCTCGCAGCTCGGACAGACCATGGAACCGGTCTTGCACCCGATGGGAGTTGACTGGCGTGTGGGCGTCGGGCTGATATCGGCTTTCGCCGCGCGAGAAGTGTTCGTCAGCACTATGGCGATTGTTTTTCACGTAGCCGATGATGAAGCGACGCAGCAGGAAGGTCTCTTGCAAAACATGCGCGAAGCTACGTTTGCTGATGGCTCCCGCAGAGTCTTTACAACTTCGAGCATCATCGGGCTAATAATCTTCTTCTTCATTTCATTGCAATGCTTGTCAACGGTGGAGGTCGTGCGCAGCGAGACAGGCTCGTGGCGCATGGCGGGGTTACAACTGCTTTTCTACACGGGCCTCGGCTACCTGCTCTCT
>DATEKX010000322.1:0-5191 GCA_035277165.1 Blastocatellia bacterium
CGAGGCGATGTTGAAATAATTACTGCGGATTCTGCGTTTGAAGCAGGCGGCAAGCAATATCCAAAAGAAACAGAGATCATCCTGATGGCGCAGCCATACGGCGCGTTCGCGAAGACGTTGCTTGAGCGGCAGCAGTATCCAGACCTGCGCGAATATCCGGGCGGCCCGCCGCGTCGCCCTTACGATGTGACGGCTCACACACTGCCTTTGCTGATGGGAGTCAGAGGCGTCTGGATTGATAAATCTTTCAAGGTGCCGAAACAAATACAAGAAGGTCATGGCGAGAGCATCGGCACAGGCCATTTGCCGAAACCTCGCGTCGGTCTTTACAAAAGCTATGCCGCTTCGATGGACGAAGGGTGGACGCGATGGGTGTTCGATCAGTACCAGAACAGCTTGAGCGCCTTCATGTTCGATATGAAGTACGAATCTCTGCGCGATGCGGAGATTCGAGCAGGCAACCTGCGAGCGAAATTCGATAGCATAGTCATCCCTGCTCAAGGCGCGCAGCAGATACTAAACGGCTTGTCGAAAGAGCGTTACCCTGCCGAAGTCGCTGGCGGATTAGGCGCGAGCGGCGTTGATGCGCTCAAAAAGTTTGTCGAAGAAGGCGGAACGATCATTACTCTTAACGAAGCGTCGAATTTTGCCATTCAACAACTCGGAGTCTCTGTCAAGAACGCACTCGAAGGCGTGCCCGCGAAAGATTTCTACTGCCCCGGCTCGATCCTCAAGATCAAGTTCGATCCGAAGAATCCGTTAACTCGTGCCGCGCCGACTCTTGAATCAACCACGGATGAAAGCATAGCGTGGGTCGAAGACGCGCTCGCGTTTGAAACGACGGGCGATGATGCTCGCATAGTCGCGCGTTTTTCTGATACGAAAGAAGTGCTGCTGTCGGGGTGGCTGCTGGGCGCGGAAAAGATCGCAAACAAAGGCGCGATAGTCGAAGCTCGCCGAGGTCGTGGCCGCATAGTGATGTTTGCATTTCGGCCTCAGTATCGAGGCCAGAGCATTGCAACATTACCGTTCCTGTTCAACGCGATTCAAAACAGTGTGTCTGAACCTAAAGGGTCATACTGATGAGTTCTCTTGATATGGACGCCTATTCACCGCAGAGGCGCAGAGGGCGCAGAGAGGTCGCAGAGAAAAGATTAACCTCTGCGCCTCTGCGGTGAACTCTCTCCGCCTTATACTTCGCTTCATCAATTCTAACCGCCTGCGCTATAATCTATTTCACTACTATAACCACAGAAGGGAAACAACCAGATGAAGCGACTAGCTCTTTTGCTATGTTCCGTCCTCGCAATCTCGATTCTTGCTTTCGCCGTCGCGGCTCAAAAACGCGGCGCGGGCAAAGGCGCTGCAAACGGCCCTGCGCAAGCCGCGCTTGATGAAATTAAAGCTGATGCTGTGATGCAGCACATAAAGACTCTTTCGTCGGACGAGTACGAAGGGCGTGGGCCTGGCACGCGAGGCGAAGAGAAGACTGTGGAATACATCACCGAACAGTTCAAGCAGATAGGACTTGCGCCCGGTAATACTGACAAGTCCTATACGCAGAAAGTTCCGCTCGTCGGCATCACGACAAATCAGGACACCGAAATGAAGGTCAAGGCTGCGGGCAAAGATATGAAGCTGAAGTTCGGTGATGATTTTGTTGCTCGCACGGTTCGAGTGGTTGACAAAACAAGCTTCGACGCAGACATGGTCTTTGTCGGTTACGGCGTTGTCGCGCCCGAATACGGTTGGAATGATTACAAAGACATGGACGTGCGCGGCAAGGTTCTCGTCATGCTCGTCAACGACCCGCCTGTGCCTGCTGCGAACAATCCTTCCAAGCTTGATGAGAAAATGTTCAAAGGCCGCGCGATGACTTATTACGGTCGCTGGACTTACAAGTTTGAAATCGCGGCAGAGAAGGGAGCGGCTGGCGTGCTGGTCGTTCACGAGACAGGGCCTGCGGGTTACCCATGGGCGGTTCCGAGAGGCAGCTTCACAATCGAGAACTTCGATCTGGTGTCGAAAGACAAGAATATGTCGCGCGTGAACATCGAAGGCTGGATTACGGATACGAAGACGCGCGAATTGTTCGCTTCGCTCGGCATGAGTTTCGACGCGATGAAGAAAGCCGCCATCCGTCGCGACTTCAAACCTGTTGCGCTCAAAGCTCACGCGAAGCTCAATATTGAAAGCAAGATTCGCCAGATTGATTCTCACAACATCGTCGGCTTGCTCGAAGGCTCTGATGCGAAACTCAAAGACGAATACGTCATCTACACCGCGCACTGGGATCATCTAGGCATCGGCTTGCCTGATGCGAAAGGGGATAAGATTTACAACGGCGCGCTCGATAATGCGTCGGGTTGCGCGGGGTTGATCGAACTGGCTCGCGCCTTCAAGTCATTGCCGACGCCGCCGCGCCGCTCGATTCTTTTCCTTTCGGTCACGGCAGAAGAGAAGGGCTTGATCGGCTCGAAGTATTACGCAGAAAATCCCATCTATCCGCTTGATAAGACCGTCGCCGCGATCAACATGGACGGATTGAATCAGTGGGGGCCGACGAAAGATATGACGGTCATCGGATTGGGCAATTCGACGCTCGACGATGTTTTGCGGCAGGCTGCGTCGGAGAAAGGCCGAGTGCTCCGCCCCGACCCCGAACCTGAAAAGGGATTCTACTATCGCTCAGACCATTTCAACTTTGCCAAGCAGGGCGTGCCCGCGCTTGACCCGAGCGATGGAGTGACCTTCATAGGCAAGTCCGCCGACTGGGGGCAAAAGATGCGCGACGAATACACAGAGAAGGATTATCACAAGCCTTCGGATGAGATAAAACCTGAATGGGATTTGTCGGGCGCAGTCGAAGACCTGCGCTTGTTTTTCACGGTGGGCTATCGCGTCGCCAACACGGATAAATATCCTGAGTGGAAACCCGGCACAGAATTCAAAGCAAAACGCGAAGCGATGTTGAGGAAGAATTAACTCATTTGTAGGGAAGACGCTGCCGTGGCCGCCTCTACAAGTTTTAGAGCGCGTTTTGAAATGATCCCCGAAGGGGATATATGTAATAGCCGTGGGTGTAACCCACGGTCATCGAAGCAATCACATATAGACCCTGAAAGGGTCGGCCTCTAATCTGCAAAGAGTCCGACCCTTTCAGGGTCTTTTGCTTTCGATATCGCTTTCCGTGGGTTACACCCACGGCTATTGTATCTCGCCCTTTCAGGGCTTTACTGCTATTTCAAAGCGCGCTCTTGGCGATTGACTTTAAGTCTTCGTGTAAATTTCTGCGCCCGCTTGTTTGAACTCTTCGGCCTTTTCGCGCATGCCTGTTTCGAGCACCACTAACTCATCAATCTGTTTCTGCGCTGCGTAATCGCGCACTTCCTGCGTGATCTTCATTGAGCAGAAATGCGGGCCGCACATCGAACAAAAGTGCGCCAGCTTCGCGCCTTCCTGCGGCAATGTCTCGTCGTGGTACTCGCGCGCAAGCTCCGGGTCGAGCGCGAGGTTAAATTGATCTTCCCAACGAAACTCGAATCGCGCTTTCGACAGCGCGTTGTCTTGAAGCTGCGCGCCGGGATGTCCCTTCGCTAAATCCGCCGCGTGCGCCGCGATCTTGTAAGCAATCACACCGTCTTTCACGTCCTGCCTGTCGGGTAATCCAAGATGCTCTTTCGGCGTGACGTAGCAGAGCATGGCCGTGCCGAACCAGCCGATCATCGCCGCGCCTATCGCAGAAGTGATGTGATCGTAGCCCGGCGCTATGTCCGTGACGAGCGGCCCAAGCGTGTAAAATGGCGCTTCGCCGCATACTTCCAACTGACGGTCTACGTTCTCTTTGATCAGGTGCAAGGGGACGTGGCCCGGCCCTTCGATCATCACCTGGCAATCCGCATCCCATGCAATCTTAGTCAACTCGCCCAGCGTATCGAGTTCAGCAAACTGCGATTCATCATTTGCGTCGGCAATCGAACCCGGTCGCAAGCCATCACCCAGACTGAACGAAACATCATAAGCGCGCATGATCTCGCATATATCGCGAAAGCGAGTGTAAAGAAAACTCTCTTCGTGATGGGCCAGACACCACTTCGCCATTATCGATCCGCCGCGCGAGACTATCCCTGTTGTGCGTTTTGCAGTGAGCGGTATGTACGCGAGCCTGACGCCCGCATGAATCGTAAAGTAATCAACGCCCTGTTCGGCTTGTTCGATCAACGTGTCGCGATAGATTTCCCATGTCAGTTCTTCCGCTTTGCCGCCGACTTTTTCGAGCGCCTGATAGATCGGCACTGTTCCAATCGGAACGGGCGCGTTGCGAATTATCCACTCGCGCGTTTCGTGAATGTTTTTGCCCGTAGACAAATCCATCACGGTGTCGGCGCCCCACTTGATTGACCATCGCATCTTCTCGACCTCTTCTTCGATTGAAGAAGCGACTGCTGAATTGCCTATGTTGGCATTGATCTTTACAAGGAAATTGCGCCCGATGATCATCGGCTCGGATTCGGGATGATTTATGTTCGCGGGGATGATTGCGCGGCCTCGCGCTACTTCGTCGCGCACGAATTCAGGCGTGACGTATCGGGGCAGCCGAGCGCCGAAAGATTCCCCCGCGTGCTGGAAATTGAGCGCGCCTCGGTCACCATTCTTCGCAGCTTCAAAGGCAGCCCGTCGGCCCATGTTCTCGCGTATGGCGATGAACTCCATTTCAGGCGTAATAATCCCGCGTTTAGCGTAGTGCATCTGCGTGACCGCGTGGCCGGACTTTGCTCGAAGCGGCTGTCGGCGAAGACCGGGAAACTGATCGAATCGGCCTTTGTCTTTAGCGCGGGCGTACTCTTTCGCGCCTTCGGTCAAGTACCCATCATCTTGCGGCAAAACCTTGCGCCCTTCGTACTCTTCAACATCGCTGCGAGCGACGATCCACTCGCGACGTAGACCGGACAGTCCATCGTGAACGCTACATTTGATTTCAGGGTCGCCCCACGGGCCGCTAGTGTCGTAAACGCGCATGGGCGGATTCTCTTCAACCGCGCCATTCATCCCGCGCGTGATATTCAAGCGAACCTCGCGCATAGGCACGCGGAGGTCTGCCCGGCTTCCTTCGACATAAACTCGCTGTGAGTTTGGAAATTGAAATTGACTGCCGGAGTGTTCTTCGGAATTATTTGCGTTGCTCATCTCT
>DATEKX010000323.1:0-7649 GCA_035277165.1 Blastocatellia bacterium
ATTCGACGTGCGCGCAGTTGTGGGTGGAGGCACTCTCTACGTCACGCGCGATGCAGGTTTCGAGATCGGCCTGCACAAAGAGGCATATCGCGGCTCAGTTCCTATCATATCGGGCGAGATCAGCGAAGACATTGCTTACTACCTGTCGAAGTCCGAGCAAATCCCATCTGCTGTGAGCCTCGGCGTATTGATGACCGTTGATGCGGACGGCAACGAAGCGACGACAGCTATCGAGCCTGAGTTCTCGCTTGATCGTTTGCGAGTGTCGGCAGCAGGCGGGTTCATCATTCAGATGATGCCGAGCGCAAGTGATGACATCATCAGGCATCTTGAACAAACAATTCCGAAAGCGCCGCCTTCGACAGAGATGATTCGCGCAGGGCTGTCGCCCGTCGAGATGCTCAAGGCTGCGCTCGGCGACCTGGACCTGCTCGTGCTCGAAGAGAAAGAACCGAGCTTTTATTGCCAGTGTTCACGCGAACGCGCTTTGCAAATCATTTCGGCGCTTGGCCGCGACGAGGTCGAGGATATGCTTGCAAAAGACAACGGCGCGCAACTGACCTGCCATTTCTGCAACGAGTCATACGATATCAGCGGCGAAGAGCTTGGTGAATTATTGATTGAACAATGAACCTGGAGAGTTTGAAACATAATGTCGCGCGAGATTCAAACATCAAGGCTTCGACTTCGACCGATCACGGGCGCAGACCTGGATGCGATTCACAGGCTCTGGATTGATCCGGGTGTGCGCAGGTATTTGTGGGATGACGAAGTGATTCCAATAGATCAGGCAGCATCGGCGATTGAAACGAGCCAGAGTTTGTTTGAAGCAAACGGCTATGGTCTTTGGATAGTATGTCCGCGCGACGAAGAAACAGTCATCGGCTTTTGCGGATACTGGTTCTTTCACGACCCGCCGGAGCTTGAACTGCTCTATGGGATTGCAACAACTGAATGGAACAAAGCGTTTGCTACGGAAGCTGCCATAGCTATGATCAAATATGGCTTTGAAGAGCTTTCTTTCAATCGCATACAAGCCAGCACCGATGAGGCTAATCAGGCATCAGTGCGTGTCATGGAAAAAGCCGGAATGATTTTCGATAAACGCGATCTCACAAACGGCCTCGATACCATCTATTATTCGATCACACGAGAAGCCTTTCAACAGACAACCAGCAGCAAATAATCACAGATTCGGTAGCAATCTTTACTTGAATGCTCGCGCGGATGGGCGTATTATGCCGCCATTCAAAGCAAGGCCTCTTGCAACTATAAAAGGCTCGATTCCGTGAGGTGAACTTATGAGTTACGAAACTCTCTTTAAGGAATTGTCTTTTCGCAATCTGAAGGTCAAGAATCGCATTTTCCGATCTAACATTTCAGGGCGCTTCGACAATTACGATGGCTCCGGCAATCAGGCTCGCATCAACTGGGAGACCAAATTCGCGCGCGGCGGCGTTGGAGCTATCATAAGCTCATTCGTTCCGGTCAACATTCGTGGTCGCATCATCCCCAACTATGCAACGATCAACAGCGATGACAAAATCCCATTCTGGATAGCGTTGGGCAAAGCCGTTCACGAACATGATTGCAAATACATACTTCAACTTAGCCACTCCGGGCGACAGCAAGATATTGCCGGGGTCGAAAACGAATACAAGCGCGGGCTAAGTTCGACCAGTCAAACCGAGTCATTTCATGGGCTGCTTTGTCAGGCCATGACGGTTGAAGAGATTGAGCAAACCGTCAACGACTTTGCAGAAGGAGCGCGCCGCGCCCGCGAGGCGGGGCTTGACGGTGTAGAGTTGCACGGAGCCAATGGTTACCTCATCACGCAATTTCTCAGCTCTGCCATTAACGACAGACGGGATCAGTATGGAGGGTCGCTCGAAAATCGCGCGCGCTTCGTCCGAGAGATCGTTCGCGCAATACGAAAGAAAGTCGGGGATGATTTTCATCTGCAGATGAAGATCAGCGCGGTTGATCATAACAACGCGCTTTTCTTTTGGGAGAAGAAAGGGAACAAGATCGAAGACTCCATTCAAATTTGCAAATGGCTGGTCGAAGATGGCATTGACGCCATTCACGTATCAACGGGCTGTATGTTTCCTCACCCGCGCAATCCTATGGGCGGCTTCCCCATAGAAGAAGCCGCGAAATGGTATGACATAATGCTTTCCAGCGGCATCCACACGATGCGCAATTACAGGTTCTTCACCAATCCGCTGCTGATCCCCCTGTTCAAGTTCATGTGGCATCGTTCTCAGGAGCGACTTGAAAACGTAGAAGGCGCTAATGCCAAAGACGCGCATGCTATAAGAGATGCAGTC
This sequence comes from Blastocatellia bacterium, assembly GCA_035277165.1. GTDB lineage: Bacteria > Acidobacteriota > Blastocatellia > UBA7656 > UBA7656 > DATEKX01. The sequence goes on from DATEKX010000323.1 coordinate 2,331, forward strand.
TACAACATGAAAGGCGGCATACCAGTCATCTGCACCGGAGGGTTTCAGACGGCAAGCAAAATATGTCAGGTGATTGAAAATCACGATTGCGATGGCGTGTCAATTGCTCGGCCTCTGATCGCCAATAACGATATGGTCAGGCATTTCGAGCGTGGGGTAGAGATACCAGAAAACAAACGATGCACCTATTGCAACAAGTGCCTGCTCAATGTGGTTGAAAACCCGCTCGGATGTTACGAGCTTTCACGCTTTGACGGCGATCACGATTTGATGATCAAAGAGGTGATGTCGGTCTTTGAGCCAAAGCCTTTCCCATAACCGGAGCGACATAATTTCAGGCGCTCAATGTAGGCATTGATAAAGAGACTGTTGCGGAGGATTGTTATGAGCACAAAAACATATGATGAGCCTCTCACACCTGTGCAAAGCGAACTCAAGTGGCAAAGAATCAAGCGACTCGTCATCCTTGCCGTTATCTTAATTTTCATAGCTGGCTATCTTTATTATCGATACTCCCCCGACCGCCCTGTCACTTACTTGAACATTCAAGAGCATTTCAAGTATGGCTCTATCGGCAGCGATATTGAAAACGGCCTGCCCTGGAGAGTGCTGAAAGTGTTGCCGCGCATGTTCCGGGAATATCTGCCGCCGGGCGGGCCTGCGGATTACACGGCTTTCGGATTCATTATGGAACCCGGCAAAGAGACGCCTATCGGTTTCTCTACTCGACGGCGCATCGTTGATTTGATAGGGCTTAATTGCGCCGCTTGTCATACGGGGCAAGTGCGCGAAACCGCAGACTCAGAGCCTCGAATCTATATCGGCATGCCGTCCAATACAGTTGACCTGCAGGGATTCTTCAACTTCCTCTTTGCCTGCGCAGCCGACAATAGATTTACCGCCGAGAATATATTGCCTGAGATGGAAAAAGACGGAAATATTTTCGTCACAGACCGCCTCATCTACGAAAACGGAATTCCGCAATTGCAGGCGGGTTTGCTGAAGCGCAAAGCGCAGCTTGACCGATTTCTTCTTCCCGATCATGCGATGTTCGGCCCTGGGCGAGTTGACACATTCAACCCTTATAAAGGGAATCAGTTTGCCGAAGCCTACGACAACTCACCAATTCCCGACCAAGAGAGATTCGGCACAGTGGACTTCCCTTCCATCTGGAATCAGGAGATGCGCGCGAAGGCGGAAATGAACCTGCACTGGGATGGAAATAATTCCTCGGTTCGAGAGCGCAACTTCAGCGCGGCATTTGGTGCCGGAGCATCTCCCAGGAACGTAGATATTCAGTCGTTGAACAAGATTGCAGATTGGCTTGCAACGCTTCCATCGCCGCCCTACCCGTTCACAAAGACCGGCGATGCGCAAGTGGTCGCTCGCGGTGAGCAGACCTACCGGCAGTATTGCGCTGACTGTCATAGCATCGGAGGAAAATACATCGGCACGGTTATACCATTACAAGAGATTGGCACTGACGAAAACCGATTGAATTCCTACACTGAAAAATTTGTCAAACTGCAACTGGATTTTGGCGAAGGGTATGACTGGAAGTTCACACATTTCAAGAAGACTGATGGATACACGTGCTCTCCGCTGGATGGTGTATGGGCGCGAGCGCCGTATCTTCACAACGGCTCGGTTCCGTCGTTGTGGGATCTGTTGACGCCGGATGATAAGCGCAACAACGGCCACATCAGGTTCTATACAGGTCACGGCGTCTACGACACAACGAACGTCGGGTTTCGACCGGATGTCGGCGAAGTTGCCGGTCGTCGCTCTTTTGATTTTATCATTACAGACCGTGGGAACAGCAACAAAGGGCATAGTGGTAAACGTTACGGCACAGAGTTGAGTGATGATGAAAAATGGGCGCTGATCGAATATTTGAAGACGCTTTAAGATTGAGGAGAAAAACCGATGAATCATTATTTAAAATGGTTTTGCCCGATTGTATGGCTGGGCATTCTTGCCAATTTAGGGTTTGCCCTGCCCGCCATTTTCTTTCCCGAATGGCTGCTCAGATGGGTGAACCTCTCAACTACTTATGAACTGCTCTGGTTACGTGATGCAGGTCTGCTTTTGTTCTTCTTGTCTATTCTGTATTTCCCGGCAAGCGTCGATCCATTGCGATATAAATTCAATGCAGTAGCTATGGTGATCGCGCGATTAGCATTTGGTCTGTTCTGGCTATGGCCTTTCTTTTTTGCGAATGCGCCAAAAGCTTACCTTATCTTCGGAGCTATTGACCTGGGCTTTGGCATCGCACAAGGCATTTTGCTGCTGCTGCTGCTGCGAGAGGAAGAACATTACGCACAACTTCATTGAACCGAACCATTCTTGCGCAGTGCCCGCCGGTAGTTATACTTTGTTTTGAAACGCCATGGAGTAGAAACAAAATATGCTGCTTGAAAAATATTTAGAAGACGCGCGTCATCACTTTCGCAGCTTGAAATGGCTTGCCGAAGCGGCTATAGCTCAGGTCGAAGACGATAAATTTTTCGTACTGCTCGATAACGAATCCAACAGCATAGCCCTGGTCATGAAGCACATCGCAGGCAATATGCGCTCTCGATGGACCGATTTTTTGACCGCCGACGGAGAAAAGCCCGATCGTGATCGCGATTCCGAATTCGTTATCGAACAGGCCGATACGAAAGAGCGGCTCTTCGCATTTTGGGAAGACGGATGGCGATGTCTCTTCGATGCGATTGAGCCGTTGAAAGCTGACGACCTCGGCAAAACGATTCTGATTCGCGGCGAGCCTCATCTGGTCTTAGAAGCAATCAATCGCCAGCTTTCGCATTATTCATACCACGTCGGGCAGATCGTGTTTCTGGCGAAGCATATGGCTTCCGACAAATGGAAATCGCTTACTGTTCCGCGCGGAAAGTCGGCAGAACTCAACGCCGCCGACGGAAGCAAAAGAGGGAAAGCCTGGCTCAGCGTTGAATCTCCAAAAGATGAAGCTTCGTAGAAGCGACCTGTTTATAGCATCGCAATGATGAAACTATAGACAGGTCGTCCCTGACGGAACTGCTAAGATGGGTTCTAAGAGCGAGTATTGAAATAACCCGCGCAGCGGGTGTCAAGACATCTCTCTGAGGAGTCGCCCGATTCTTCGTTGCAGGTTTTTGTAGATGGCGTCTATCGACTGAGTGGCGTCAATGACTTCAAAGCCGTACTCTTCCGTCATTGAGTCGAAAACCGAAAGCATTCTGATTTGATATTCTTTGAAGCTGTCAAACAGGTCTTGCCCCAGGTGCATGTCCATTCCCGATTCCCAGTAATCAAATCCCGTCGGGCTGGTCAAGACGCGAGGAATCAGATTCGCCATGCTCGTGCGCAGATAGAATATCGCGTCCGGCTTGAGCGCGAGACCATAAAAAGATTTAATCCAATCGCGGTCCATGCCTCGCACAATCGCTCTCGCCATCAATGAATAGATGTAGCGGTCAGTCAAAACAATGAAGCCTGCGCGCAACGCCGGGAGCATCTGGTTCTCCAGACGGTCTGCGAAGTCTGTTGCATAAAAAAGCGTGAGCGAGACTGGCCCAAGTGTGATGCCTGCTTTGGCCTGCTTGATACCCTTCCCTGCGAGCGCAGAGCGAGTCATTCCTGTATCGAGCACGGCGTGGCCGTTGGATTCCAACCACGGCTTGAGCATTGACACTTGAGTCGAACGACCAACACCGTCAGCGCCTTCTATGACTATCAGCCTGCCGCGCAATTCCGAAAGATCAACGTCCGGCAGCCCTTCGCCGTAGAATTCAAAGTTGTGATTTTCTATTCGCTCGTCCAAGTTCAATCCTCTTCAAATTCGATTCTGGGCAGCGGGTACTTAGGCAGGTCGTGAAGCTCGCGCTCGACTATGGCGCGCACTTCGTTCTGCTGCTCCTCGATTGAGCGGGTCGCGTCAATCACCGTGAGGCCGAACTCGTCAACCATCTGTTCGTAGCGGTCGCGTATCATCCCTTGAAACAGGCGAAAGCTCTCTTCGATGTCGTCGCTCAGACCAAGGTCCATTCCCGCTTCGTAATACTTCAGCCCCGCGCGCGCGCCAAGTATGCGCTTGAGCGAAACTTCCAACGGCACGCGGAAGTAAAAGGCAAGAGTCGGCTTGACTGCGAAACGATAAAGCTCGCGCACCCATCGCGGGCTTACGCCGCGAGCAGCATCGCGCGCAAAGGCAGTGAAGATGTAGCGGTCGGCCAGGACAATAGCGCCCGCTTTGAGCGGCGGAATTATGTGACGCTCTATGCGGTCGGCAAGGTCTGTGGCGTGAATGAGCGAGAAGGTCGTCGGCGTGAGCATCTGTTTTCTCTTGCCGCGCCGAGTCGTTTCTTTGACCAGCATAGACGAGTTCCATTCGCTGAAGAAAACGAGATAGCCTTCGCGCCTGAGCCACTGTTGGAGTAAGCTTAATTGTGTGGATTTGCCCGAACCGTCAATGCCTTCGACGATGAAGAGCTTTCCGGGAAACTGGTGGTCGCCATACATAGGCATACCCAGAGAGTATAAACAAATAGCGAGGTAACGCCAACACTCATGCGCTTGCGAATCATACTTACGCGGCTGATTCTAATTATTCTGACAGTAATGGTTCCGAACGTGCTCGCTTTGCCTTTCAGCAATGAGCCTGAACCGGCTCCAATCGTCGAGCGCAAATTGGATTTTTACGATATCAACTTCAAAACTACAGAAGGCGGGCCGTTCAACCTGCGCGATTATGCGAATGGCAAGCGAATCGTAATCGTCAGCTTCGTTGCTGGCTGGTGTGGGAACAGCAATCGGAATGGGCACGTGCTCAAGCGACTATATGATAAATATCATGAGCGCGGGCTTGGCGCAGTCGTCGTGACAGAATACTCGGACGCAGACGAGGTGCGAATCCACATCAACCGCATCGGGATTGATTACCCGGTAGTCACAGAGACCACGAGCAGGAATGATCGCAAAGATTCGCAGCATTACAAGTATCGCCGCGCAGTGGGCGACAAACGCAAATGGGGCACGCCTTTTTACGTGATACTCGATGCGCGCGACATCGAGGCTTCGGCTTCCAAAGCTCCACTTGCGCGTCGTGTTTTTACAGTGTCGGGAGAGATCGTTGAGTCGGAAGCCGAGGCGTTCATCGAGCAACATCTTTCTACCGGGCGAAATCAATAAACCATCGGGTAGTTAACCAAGACGTTTTATCACTTCTTTCGCGAGCGCCGCGTAATCTTCAGCGCCGTCGCTGCTTGGTGAGTATTCAAAGACGCTCTTGTGTGCTTCCTGCGAGTAATCAAGCTCTGTGCGCTCGCGTATCAC
>DATEKX010000324.1:0-2777 GCA_035277165.1 Blastocatellia bacterium
TAGCGCGCACCGTTTATGCAATCGTCAACATCAACAACACCCCACTGGCCGTTCAATCGCTCGCGATAGGCGCGGCCATAGCCAGTGCTCCCGCCATAGTTCACGTCCAACACGCCAAAACCCCGACTCGTCCAATATTGAAACATCGGTTTGAACGTCGTCGTGGCTGCGCTCGTAGGCCCGCCGTGACTGACGACCAACAGCGGCGGCTTCTCACCGGCAGGAGCCGTGTAATCGCGATTGTTCGGAGCGTAGAAGAAAGCGTGCGCGGTCAATCCGTTTTCGGTCGGGAACTCGATTGATTCAGCCGTGGAGAGATATTCCAGATCAACCTCTATGTGGCTCGAACGTCTGAGCGTTTCCGTCTTTCGCGTTGCGAGGTCGAGTTGAACCACCGACAAAGCTTCGGCAGGCGAGCCTCCGCAAAACACAACGCGACCACGCGCCGAGCGTAGGCTCGCAATTTCCGTGTATGGCGTTTCTATCTTTTCAAGCTTGCTCGTGTTCACGTCGAGCGATGCCAGTTGCCAGTTGCCTTGCTCGTTGTAGGCGCAGATGATTCGATCACTTGAATCGAACGCATAAGCTGACATTCGAAATCCCCACTGCGGCATGCCGAACTCGGCTTCGGTTTCGCACAGAGCTTCGATAGCGCCTTCGCGCCATCGGTAGAGATTCCACCAGCCTGTTCGATCAGAGACAAAATGCAGCACTCCGTCAGGCGACCATTCCGGTTGGAATATTGATTCGCTTGCGCCGCCCGCAATCAGCGTCTTTTCACCAAGCGAGCCGTCTTCGTTTATTTCGGCGACCCATAATTCAGTGCCATCCCACGGCAGGTTCGGATGATTCCACGTAAGCCACGCAAGCTGCCCACCGCCGGGGCTGAGTCGCGGCGATGAATAGAAATCGTTGCCTGAAATGATAACAGTGCCGTCGGTGTCGCCATCCAGGTTGATGCTCACGAGGGTGTTGATGGTATCGCGGGTTTGCGCCGTGTGATCTTCGCGCACAGAGATCATTCGATTGCGGCGCGCGTCAATCACGCCGTCCGCGTAACGCATCTTTTCGGCTGAAGTGATTGGGCTGGGAGTTGAATTAAGAGTCTGGCTATAGAGGCGCTGGTCTGCGTGGTTTGAAAAATAGATCGTGCCGTCAACGACTACGTATGCGCCGCCGCCGTATTCGTGAACAGTAGAGCGAGCGCTGAACTCAGGCGGCGTGACATCTGTGGTCTGCCCGTCGGGCGTTCGGCGGACTATGACGCTGCGACCCTTCTCCGAAGGGCGACTCTCTATCCAGTAAATATCCGGGCCATCGAGCGCGACTTCATTCAATCCTATAGTCCCTGCGACGATCAGGTCTGACGTGATAGGCGATTTCCACGAACCATAAGAAGCTACTTTTTTTTCAGCCATTCGTTTCATCCTTTGCTAAAAAACAGTCGTGCCCCAAGCGCACTCAATATCAGCACAAACGCAATGCCGAGCGCGCCTAAAGCTTTATCCACAGTCGCCACGCCCGTCCATTGAAGGTAGTGAATCTTATAGAAAAAATCTATCCAGTCGGTGTCCGTGCCGCGTTGCGCGAGCGCGAGCCGGTTCCAGTCAATTGTCACGCGCACATCGGTGTCTGTTGTGGCTGTGTTTCCTTCGATGCTTGCGATGTGTCCGTAGCGCGACGGGTTCGTTGCCAGAGCGTCTGTGATAAGCGCGCGGACTTCATCAGCAGTTGGCGCTTGTCTGGGTTGCAGGCTGCGCGGGTCGAGATGCCGCCAGCCTTGCTCTGTGCGCGCAAGCAGATGCTCGCCCAGTATCGTTTTCACATATCGGAACTCAAGCCATGATGGAGCGGGTTCGAGCGCGATGTTTGTTTCAAGCGGATATGTCTTTACCTGCGGCGTGTCATAAGCGCCCGCATAACCGGGCTTCAAAAAAAAGATAGAGCCGGTGATGGCCCAGCCAATCAAAGGCAGCAGCATCACCAGCCCCAGGATGCGATGAAGTGCGCGAGCTTTCATTCAACCTGCTATTTCATGACGTTCACAATCACGCGCGAGGAGCAATAGACTCGCTCGGTGGCTTTTTGAAAATCGCTTTCCGTCGCGTTGTAGATGTCAACGAATTTCTGCGGATTGCGGTCTACGAGCGGAAACCAACTGCTTTGCACCTGCACCATCAAACGATGCCCTTTCAAAAACGTGTGCAGGACATCGGGCATCTCGAACTCGACGCGCGTCACCTTGCCCGGCGTCATCGGCTCAGGTTTCGAGAAGCTGTTGCGGAACTTTGCGCGAAACGGCTCGCCCCTGACCATCATCTGATAGCCGCCCATCTTTACGCCCGCAGGATTTGGGTCATTGTCCGGCGCATTGTCGGGATAAACGTCTATCAACTTCACTATGAAATCCGAATCAGTCCCCGAAGTCGAAACATCGAGACTAACTTTGATCGGCCCTGCAACCGTCATATTGTCGGCGAGCGCGTCCGTCTGATAGACCAGCACGTCAGGCCGAGTCGCCGCGAATCGCTGATCGTCAACCATGTACTCGCGCGTCATTCCGATGGCCGTGTTGTTGATGAAAGGCACAGGCTTGGCCGGGTCGCTTACGTACTCTGCGAAACACTGCTGCCCGTCCGCGTCTGAAAACGAAAGCTTGCCGCTTGAGTTCAGATAGATGCTTTTGGTCTCGGTGCCGCGAGGCGGCCAATGGTCTAAAGTGCGCCACTCGTTGGAGCCTGTGTTGAAGACATAAGCTTCGGGCAGGTTCATCTCGC
>DATEKX010000325.1:0-2944 GCA_035277165.1 Blastocatellia bacterium
AAAAGGGCCGCCCCAGAGCGTCAATCGCATCGAGCCTATGGTCACTTTACGACCGAGCGTTGCCGATAGTCGGGATTCGACCTGCGGTTTGAATGAATCGAGCGGCAAAAGCGGCGCTATAAAAAAGGCCGCGATGGCGAGGACTGCAACAAAGAGCAGCAGGCGAAGGAGCCATCGTCTTTTTCGTGGCATTGAACCTCACAGAACTTACAAGCGCCACTTATATGCTAATTGGCCGAAGCCCCCTCGCGCAAGGCACATATAATTAAATTAAAAATTGAGAATTAAGAATTAAAAATCAAGAGAGGTTCATGGCTCGCTCTGCAAGCATTCTCAATTCTTAATTCTTAATTCTTAATTCGTGAGTCACCGCTGGCCGCTCATCTGTTTGAGCAGTTCGCGGACAGCCGCGTCGAGTTGAGAATCGCTCCCTGTGTAGCTCTCGCCTATTGGTCGAACGACCGGCACATCAACCGGGCGAGGCTTTAATTCCATCAATGTCCCGTCGCTGGCCGTGATCTTTATGAACGGAATGCGCAAGTTCGAGCCGTCTATCAGTTGAGCGCCTGACGTGTAGATGATCCACCCCGCAGTAGGTTCGCCTACGACCTTGCCGAGCTTCATCGTGCGATAGCCTTCGGTGAAATCTTCAGCATCGGAGAGCGAATGCTGATTCGTTACAAGAATGGTCGGGGCTTCGAGCGAACGCTGGCCGAGCGCAGTGCGCGCGGGCACTGACCCAAAGCCGCGCGGCGTCATCGTCAAGTACGGCTTTCGCGAAAACACGTCGAGCGCATACGCGTTTACGAATCCGCCGTTGTTGTTACGAACGTCAATCACTACGCCTTCGCGCGAATGATTCTCCGCATCCAGATCGACGTAAAGCTGCGCGAGCGACGCCGCGCCCATATCGAACATATGAACGTAGCCCAATCGCCCGTTGCTTACGCGCGCCACGTAATCGCGTTTATCTTCGACCCACTTGCGATACATCAAAGCCTTTTCTGTACCTGCATTCACGGGCCGCACTGCGACATCGCGGCGACCGGCTCCGTCTGCCGAAGATGCGACGGCGAGCGCGACGCGACGATTCACCTTGAAGCTTAAAAGCTCATCGAGATTCGTGCGGGCGTTGATCTGCGCGCCGTCAACCGCCAGCAGGTAATCGCCCGGCTTGATGTTGCCCGCAAGCGCAGCAGGGCTGAGCGGCAACACGCTTGTCACGCGCAATCGGCCTGTTGATTCGTACTCGGCGCGATCAAAGCTGAGACCTATTCTTCCGGTCGCGGGCTGCGCCCCTGTGAAAGGCCCTGAGATGCCTGAGTGCGATGCGTTGAGTTCGCCTACCATCAGCGCGATTAGCCTTCGCATCTCGTCCGGCGTTCGCGCGCCCTGTATGCGCGGGGCGTAACTTGCGCGCACGGCCTCCCAGTCAACATTGTGAAAGCTGGGGTCGTAGAAATTGTCGCGCAGATAAGTCCACGCCTGGCGAAAGGCTTCCAATTTTTCGCGCGCGAAATCAACATCCATCTCGGCAGTGACCGCAATCGCGCGCGCTTGCCTGGTGTCGAGCGGTATAACATTGATGCGGCCTTGTTCAAGATAGAAGACTTCTTTACTGTCGGGCGTGAATTGTGCGCTGCGTTTGCCGCCCGGAGTCGAGGTCAACTGTCTGGCAACGGCTGGCTCTCTCGACAATTCGTCGAGCGAGTAGATGTAAAGATTCTGCTGAGCGGCGGCGCTTGCAATCACGAGCAGCCATTTGCCGTCGGGGCTTATCGTTTGATAGTCCACGTCAACGCCTACGGGGACGAGGCTGAGCCGCTGGCGAATATTGTCAAAGACTATTTCAACCTGCTTTGCGTTGGGCTTCTTCTGTTCTTCGGCGGGCAGAGGCTCGGCGCTTGCGGGGCGAGTCTCTTGAGGCCGGGTCTCCTGAGGCTGGCGATTAGGCGCTAAAGTTTTCGGAGTCTCTTCTTTGAAGAGGTCTCGAAATTGGTCTTCGCGGAATCTGGGTGTGCGCGGCAACAGATCAATGCGGGCGACCTGAAAATCTTCCGTGCGCTGACCCGTGTCGAAAAGAATATAAGTTCCGTCAGGGCTCCACGAGATGGTATTGCCGAACGAGTTTGCAAGAAAGCTTAAAGGTTTTGCGTCGCCGCCCGCGGCTGAAACTACATAAGCATTTCTGAAGAGCTTGCCGCTGACAGTCGTAAACGCAACCCAGCGACTGTCGGGCGACCATACGAATGGGCGCTCCGAAATAAATGGCTGGCGTTCGAGGCTCGCTTTCGCAAGCAAGCGCTCCTGTTTCGATTCCGCGTCAAGCGCGCGAAGTTCAGTCGCCCCGCGCGCAAAAGCAATCGTCTTTCCGTCAGGCGAAAAGCGCGGCGTAGTGTCGCCCGCGTTGTCGCGCGTGACTTGTGCTTCAGTGTTTGTCGTGAAGTCGTATAGATAAAGATGGGGCGCGCCTTCGCGGTTGGAAACATAGCAGATGCGACGACTATCGGGCGACCAGTTGATCTGAGATTCGGCGGCAACGCTTGTAGTGATGCGCGCCGCGTCGCCTCCGTCTTTGGCCGAAGCTGCGAAGATTTCGCCGTGAACTATGAAAGCCACCTTCTTGCCGTCGGGTGAAAGCTGAAGCTCTTGAATCTGATTGGTGAGCGTCAGGTGTTCGACTGCGGGGCTTGCGGGCGCGCCTCGTCTTGTAATCTGGACTTCGGTTGCCTGACCGCTTGAGGTGTCGAGTTTCCAGATGGCGAAGTCGTGCTCGAAAACGATCAGACGACCGTCATAAGAGATGTTCGGCCAGAGCACGCGCCCGTCTTTGAATTTTGTGATTTGCTTTGGTTGTCCTTGAAGCGCGCGGCTCCAAATGTTCTGCGCGCCGCTTCGATCAGAGACATAAAAGAGCGCGCGGCCTTCGCCGTTCCACATCGGC
>DATEKX010000326.1:0-8801 GCA_035277165.1 Blastocatellia bacterium
GAAGAGTTTGCAGTCTCCAGAAGCTGATCAATCGCGCCTTCGCCCATCTGCCCAAGCGCAAAGGCGGCCTCCTGTCGCACGAAGTATCGCTCGTCTTTGAGCATAAGCGTCAAGCTCTTGATCGCTCGCGGGTCGGCAATCATGCCCAGCGCGTGAGCCGCAGCCGCTCGCGATTCAGGCACAGCATTTCTGTCTTGAACGATTGCTATCAGAGGCTCGACTGCGGGCTGACCGATGCGCCACAAAACACGTGCCGCTCTTGCGCGGTCGCTTTCGCGCTGAGAGCGCAAAACCTCGATCAGCGGCAGCACGGCCTTTGCGCCTATCCCGATCAACGCTTCGGCGGCGTAGTATCGCACTATCGGGTCTTTATCGGTGATTCCCTTTGCGAGCGGAACGACGGCTTGTTCAACTGCGGCATCAGCCGAGACATGCGCAAGCACTTGCGCCGCGCGCGCGCGCACTCGCCAATCAGGCTCCGAAAGCGAGCCGACCAGCACGCGAATGGCACGCGGGTCTTGCATTCTCGCAAGCGATTCGGCGGCAGCAAGACTAACGCGAGAATCTCTGTCGCTCAACAGCGTAGTCAGCGGAGCCAGCGCTCGCGCGTCTTTCAATCGCCCAAGCGCGAACGTAGATTCAACGCGCACGTCTGCGCTTGAATCGCCAAGCGAACTGATCAAGGCATCAAGCGCGCGTTGGTCTCCGATCTGTCCGAGCGTCCGCGCCGATTCAGCGCGAACACGGCTGTCCGAATCTTTCAAAGCCGTGATGAGCAGAGGCGTTGCTTTAGCGTCTCCGAGCCGCGCAAAAGTAGTGATGGCGGCAACACGAGTCTGCCAGTTCGGATTCGTGATCTCAGTCGAAAGTCTCTCAACAGATATTCCCATTGCTGCAAGCGATTGAATCGCAGCATCGCGCACGCCTTGATCCGTGTCCTTCGCGGCGACGAACAAAACTTCAGCCGACGTGTGATCGCTTATCAACCCCAGCGAATTAACTGCGGCCAATCGCAAGTCTTTTTCCGGCGCGCCTGATGCGGTAATTAGAGCGTCAACGCCCCGACGATCTTTCAATGTGCCAAGCGCCTGCGCCGCCGTCACTCGGACTTGAAGCTCTTTTGAATTCGTAAGCACTTCGACGAGCGGCTGAAACGCTTTTGAATCGCCCATCAGACCCAGTCTTTCGATGGCCCGCGTTCGAGCGTTCACATCGCCCGTTGTCAGTTGAGCGATCAAAGAATCGGTCGTGACATCAATCGCAGCCAGCGCTTGCAATACAGGCTGGCTCAACTTGCCTTCGGATGATTTCGATTGCAGCAGCAGGTCGGCTACGCGAGCTCGATCAAACGAAGCGAGCGCGTCCGAAATTGCAGACAAAACCAGAGGCGATTTCTCTTTCTTCAAAGCTGCGACGAGAACGGTCAACGTCGCTTCGTCTTTCGAATTGCCTTTGCTCGCTTTGACAAGCGAAGCTACGGCGGCTGTGCGCACTGCGGGTTCAGAGTCTTCCAGCAACTTAGTCAAAGCGGCGCGCGCCTCTGCTCCGTCAAATCTTGCAAGTCCTTCGGCCAGCAGCAATCGGGTAGAGAACGATTCCTGCGCGGTTATCTTTGAAGCAGCCGACAACTCCAACAACGACGGAAGAGAGCGGCTGTCTGCAAATTCCAAAAGAGTCCGAAGCGATTGAAACCGCACGTCGGCGTATTCGCTTCGCAACGCGACTGTGATGTGATCCAGATAATCGTGATTGCCTAAACGATAAAGCGAAGCCGCATATTCCCAATCACTCGAATTTTTGTTTGCGCCCAGAATCGCTGTTTCCGCCCGGCGGTCTCCGATCTTGCCCAGCGCTACGGCAGCCGATTTGCGCACGCTCGAATCGTCCTCTTTCAAGAGCGCGATCAAAGCGTCGGTCGCCTTTGTTGCTTTCATCTCGCCGAGCGCGGTGGCGGCTGCGCGTTTGACGATCTCGTCGCTGTCAGAAAGAGCGCCAATCAATGAATCAATCGCATGCGCGTAACCGAGCGCGCCCAAAGTAGTCGCCGCGCGCGCGCGCGTGTACGAATCCGTCGAAGACATCATCTGCTCGATTCCAGCTTCGGGCGAGGCTTTGATCGCAGTGAGAGCTTCGAGCGCGGAGTCTCTGACAAACCAGTTCGGGTCTTGTGTTAAAGGAATCAACAACGGCGCGATTGACTTATCGCCTAAACGTCCGAGCGCGCGAGCCGCTTCGCCGCGCACGTACCAGTTCTCATCCGAAAGGCTTGGCTTGATCTTGCTTTGCGCTTCGGGGTTTTTGGATTCGACGAGCGAAAACATTTCCTGAACGCGCGAAAGCGTCTGGTTTAGCTGGTCGGGGCTTGATTGCTGTGCCGAAGCGGTAGACACAAAAACCGATGAGAACAAAATAAGCTTGATCGTAAAGGTGTTTCTTATCATCTGCCAGCCTGTCAGGTGCAGTCCCGTCCCAATACTCGTTATTCAGCCGAAATTCTACAGTAAGTCAGCAGAGTTTAGAAAGTGTGCGTTGGCTGGGGCCACGAATTATGACGAATGTTTACGGAGGATCAGAGGATATAAGCTTTGAAGTTAAAGAAGCCCGCCCGGTTCCACTGATCCCAGGCGGGCTTCTGAAAACTCACGGAGAGGCGGATTAATCTAGGCGGCTATGCGGTCGTCAGATTGTCCGGCCTTCTCGAATATGCCGTAGCGCGCAATCGTCTTGTCTACTACGGCAGTAGCTTGCGGGACGTTGATGCGGAGGAACCTTATCAGATGGCCCACCTCAGTCGGGGTCAGATCCTCCGGGCTGCGACCAGGTATGCCAAGCGGTATGAGATATGCGCGCATGTTGAGGTTTACGCGCCGCATCTCGGCTTCGAGCGCCTGGATGAACTCTTCGCGCTCGGCCATCGTCATGGACACCAGTCCGTCACGCACTATGCTTTTCAGTTCAGTCGGGTCAGGCTTTATTGTCTGGCCCGGTCTAGCCATTCGGTTTCTGCTCTGCAATTTTGTTTGTATGTTTTTTGCCATTTTCTTCCACCCTTTTTGTTAGTAACGCAACGTTTACTTTTGCACCCTTAGAACTAATGTCGCGTTTCCCTCATTCTTATGGGACGCAACATTCAACCCCTTTAACGCCACCTCCACGGATAAGTTTCAAGAACTTTTTTCCATCCTTCAGCACTTGCTTTCAATCGTTTAGAACGCCCGTTTCCGGCATTCTTGCAAACTCACTAATGGATTCGTGCAACTAATATGCCAACTGGTTGCCTGTATGTTCCGGCAGCCAGTTTAGGCTTAAGCGGGCTTTCTGCCTTTAATCTTCTGCAATACTGAGTTGCGCTATCCAAATTCTCTAGCCTCCTGTTTTAGTACGTAATGCTTGTTCTATTAAAATGCACAAATTTGTAAAATGATCTGCTACGCAGTTCGACTCCGCGCTTAGTTGATTTGGCAGTACGGTAGAAAAGGCAAAGTGGAATTCTTGTCTCATCGTTCGACAAATGGGAGACATCCTCGCAAGGAAGCGCGTTTGCCCAGTTATGAAAGGTATGCGGAAATCCCTTGATAATCGCGATATTTCATCATTATCGTCAATAAACAGTTTAGTGGTACGGAGGTTGCAGAAGATATAAGACATTACTAGCATCACACCCAACGATGCTTGCCAATTACAACCTGAGGGGCCAAGAGGCACTGGATGATTCCGGTGCCTTTTTTTTTCGACCAAACTTCTGAGAATTGCTTTATGCCAGTATCATCACATATGTTATAATCTGCTTTCTAAGCTCACCCCTCAGATAGAAATAGAAAGGAACTACCAAAAAAACATGGCAGATGAACGTAGTGAGCGGAACCGCGCAATTGATCTGGCGATAGCCAATATTGAAAAGCAGTTCGGCAAAGGCTCCATCATGCGGCTGGGCGAAAAGAAGATCATGGATATCCCGGCAATTTCGACATCCTGTCTCAGCCTGGACGCAGCAATTGGAATCGGAGGCGTGCCTCGTGGTCGAGTCGTAGAGATTTACGGGCCTGAATCAGGCGGAAAGACCACGCTGGCTCTCCATATAGTATCTCAGGCGCAGGCGGCTGGAGGCGTAGCCGCTTATATTGACGCCGAACACGCGATGGACGCTGAATACGCCGCAAGGCTCGGTGTCAAAATCAACGACCTTTTCATATCGCAGCCCGATTCAGGAGAACAGGGGCTTGAGATAGCCGAAGCGCTCGTCCGATCAGGGGGCGTGGACATTGTGGTAATTGACTCTGTTGCGGCGCTCGTGCCGCGCGCAGAACTCGACGGCGATATGGGAGATTCGCTGCCCGGCCTTCAAGCTCGCTTGATGTCTCAAGCCCTCAGAAAGCTGACGGCGGTCGTAGCGCGCTCGAACACCTGTTTGATCTTCATCAACCAGATTCGCGAGAAGATCGGCGTGATGTTCGGCAACCCGGAGACTACTACGGGCGGTCGCGCGCTCAAGTTTTACTCTTCGCTCAGGCTTGAGATTCGCCGAACAAGCTCGATCAAAGACGGCGATTCCGTCGTGGGAAACCGCACGAAGGTGAAAGTCGTCAAAAACAAAATGGCCCCGCCTTTCAAGGAAGCCGAGTTCGATATAATGTACGGTCTGGGCATTTCAAGAGAAGGCGATTTGCTGGACTTGGCCGTCGAGCACAAGATAGTTGATAAGAGCGGCGCGTGGTTCAGTTTCCAGGGTGATCGGCTCGGACAGGGGCGCGAAAACGTCAAGAACCTGATCAAATCCGACTCGGAGATCGCTGGCCGAATCGAAGTTGGTGTAAGAAAAGCGCTGGGACTCAGCGGGGACGATGCGAATGAAGTGGAATCAACCACGCCCGCCCCTTCCAGCAGTTCTTCTAAGCGAGCGGCTTCGAAAGAATAGATTGCGTTTATCTTTCAATTCTTCAAAAGCGTGAGATTCAAACAAGCGAATCTCACGCTTTTGCTTTACAGCAGCCATCCTCTGACCTCGCCACAGCTCGCCCGCAAACCATATATTGTAGGCCGGAGTAGAGTTACCGCAATATTTTGATTGACCTGGATATTAAAACTCTGCTAGTATGCCGACCGAATCGCCAGGATCCCCCTAATCTTCGAGGTGCATTAATAATGATTTGTCAGGGTTGCGGGCATAATTATCCCAGCACTATTACGCGCTGCCCGAAGTGTAGACTAGCATCTAATCGCAGGGGGCAACGATCCTCAGATTCGCGTCTGATCGAATTTCCAAAGAAGTCTCGCCTAGCCGAGCCGAGCGAACACGCGCAGACTGCGCTTCCCGCCTGGCGCGCAGAGTTGAATGAAAAAGTGCGCGCTATTCAAGCAAGGCGCAATAATCCCGCTCTGCAAACACAAACCGTAGAGACACATCAAACGACCGCACTGGATGTAGAACCAGCCACAGGGGCCGCTGCCGTTCGACAGCCAGAATTGCACAGCAGGAGCCGTGCGACACCTTCGCGCGAAAGACACTCCGAGCCGTTAAAACAAAGCTCAAGCCGCACAGAGCAACGCAGCAGCGACACAATTGTCGAAGCGGCGCTCACAAGAGTTCGACGCGCCAGCGAAAACGCCAGCCGCGCAGCATTGCCAAAAATCGAGCCGGTCAGGCCCGTGGCTCAAACCGCTCCTCTTGGGATTGACAAGGAAGCAACTGCCAGGGCGCTTGAACCATCGCCTGAGATAACGCATCGGGCAAGACCTTCGACACTGCCCTTGTCCGATGTCGCGCCGACCCGAATCACGCGGCCCGACATCACCGAAGAACCGCAGCGCATCACTAGAAAAATCGAAGCGAGTCCATCCGTAGATACCGAAGATTCGTTCATATCGGCTTCAGAAGCAGTGACGGAACATTCCAAAGTAATCGTTCTCGATGAGGATTCGCCCTTAGACTACCTCGAAGCCGAGATCAGAAAAGTAGATCAGGTACTGAGCGCAGAGCTTTCAAGAAACGACAGCCCTTCACTGTTCACTCATCTTGTTATAAATGTGATTGATCTCATCACAATCGCGATAAGCTCAACTCCCTTTCTTGCCTTGATCGGGCTTTATAACGGAGCGTTCGCGCTCAATCAAACTCGAACGGCTTCGATTGTTATCATTTCCCTGATCGCATTTTTCTATCTCTCGCTGACGCAATGCTTGTGCGGCAGGACTTTCGGAATGATGTTTACGAACACGCAAGTGATAGATGCTCGGACGGCGGAACCCGTAACCCCACAGCGCGCATTGTGGCGTTCAGCGAGTTATCTTCTGGCGGTTGCGCCTGCGATGATAGGATTGATGTTGATTGCTTTTAACCGCAAGCGGCGCGGGTTGCACGACTACATCACAGACACTCAAGTCGCCTGCGATTTTTGAGTCCGAGCAATTCGTATTCATTCGTACAATTCGTGGCTTCCTTCCCTCTATTTGTTTATCAGCCTAATATAGCTTTATGGATAACTTTTACATCTCGGCCATATTGCGCGAGATGGAACAGGCAATATCAGGCCGCACGGTCGCTAGAGTCTTTCTTGTAAACTCAGACCTGTTGATAGACCTGCGTTTAGAAAATAATCAGTTGCTCTTTGCATCTTTAGATCGCACAAATCCTGCCCTCTACCTATCCGGCAGGCAACCGGGCGGTGAAGCAAATGCTTCGCATCCATTCGCTATTCAATTGCGGAAACACATCACAGGCGCAAGGCTTACAACTCTTTCAAAAGACCCGCTTGATCGAATAGTCCGCCTTGAGTTTGAAAAATTTGATGTGAGCGGCGACCGTGCGCGAAGCCAACTCGTGCTTGCGATGACCGGGCGCGCTGCTAATGCCTACATCCTGAATTCAGAGCATAACGTAGTCGCGGCGTTGACCGACCACGCTGTTTTTCCTGAATCCAGAACTGAAAAATCAGCTAACGATTTCCATATTAACGATTCCATGACCGAAGCTGATATTCTGGAAACAGAATTTGGGCCTTCATCAATCTTTAGCCCTCTCATCAAAAACGAATTCATCGCTCGCTGCCGCACCTCAAGCCCCGCTCAGGCATTCAGGTCAATCGCAGTTGATCTGTTTGACAAAAACCCCACGCCGCTCGTTTACTCACGGTTGCCGATTGAACAAACCGGTCAGCGATTGATAAATCTGAAAACGGATTTGCTGCTTTCGCACATCGAGCTTGTTCAAGCTCAAGGGATGTTGAGGTCTGCATTTCCGACATTATCTGAAGCCGCAGACCGTTATTATTCGGCGCGTGATGAGCAAAAGGCGCTTCAAAACGAATACAACTCTGCGCGACAACTGCTTGCGCGAGAGATTAAAAAGCGCGAGGCGGCGATGAGCGCTATCCTACGCGACCGCGAGAGATTTGAAGACCCGGAACGGTTGAAGCGTCACGGCGATTTGTTATTAGCGAATCTGGCAACCGCTCGCGTGACCGGAGCAAAAGCGAAAGTGATTGACTATTACGACCCCGATCAAGCCGAGATCGAAATCGAGATCGATGAGAACAAGACGCTGCAACAATCAGCAGCGGAATATTTCTCGCGCTATCAAAAAGCGAAACGCGCCCTGACAGCAATCGCCGTTCGGCAAGAGGAAATAGCAAAACGGCTTTCTCCTATCAAAAACATATTGAACGAGCTTGAAGCCGATCCGACAGCAGAGCAAATTTCAAAAGCGCGTTACTCAATCGAAAAAGCGCTCGGCACGAAACGCTCATCTGGCAGCAGCTCAACACGAAAAACAAAAGACAAAAATGATCCTGTGCTTGGCCGCAGGTTCAAGACCACTGACGGGTATGAAGTGATGGTAGGAAGAAACGACCGCGACAACGACGCTCTGACGTTTCGCGCGGCGAGGCCGCAAGATATATGGCTTCACGCGGCTGATTATCCCGGTTCGCACGTCGTAGTTCGCAATCCGAATCGCGAAGCTGTGCCCCATAAAACTATCGTCGAAGCCGCAGAGCTTGCGGCCTTTTACTCGCAGGCGAAACGCGAAGGCAAAGCCGCCGTTCATTACACGCAAAGGAAATTTGTTTCAAAACCGCCGCGCGCAAAGCCCGGCCTTGTGCGTCTTTCTTCATTCAAAACGGTGATGGTCGAACCGCGCTGCGTTCTCGAAAGACTCGGTTAGCGAGGCAACCGGATAATCTCAAGCGCGATTTCGTCAGGCGAGCGTGCGCCGGTTTGCACAACATAATCGGCAAGCGCATAAGCAGGTCGTCTTTTATCAAGCAGAGCTTTCATCTCATCTTCGCTTCCGAGCAACGGCCTTGAGCCATCGCCGCGAACGCGCTCAAAGCAAATTTCAAGCGGGCAATCGAGCCAGATCGCGACGCCGGTTTCGCGTAACGCCTTTCTGTTTTCTTCCGCGAGATACGCGCCGCCGCCGAGCGCGATGACTGCATTCTTCAGCCCGCGACAAGACTGTATCGCCTGTCGTTCGATTCGCCTGAATTCAGGCTCGCCCTGCTCGGAAAATATTTGCTGGACTGATTTGCCCGTTTGCTGTTCGATAACGCGGTCGAGGTCAAAGAAGTCGCGTTTCAATTGATTGGCTAAAGCCTGCCCGACCGTCGTCTTCCCTGCTCCCATGAAGCCGACTAAAAAAATTGGCTTCTCTGTCGCTGTCATTCGACGTGGCCTTCGCTGGTCAGCGATCTCAGCAATTCGTAAAACTCAGGAAACGAGACACCCGCGCAATCTGCATCTACTATCTCTGTCGTGCCATCCGCGATCAGAGCCGCGATAGAAAAAGCCATCGCGATGCGATGATC
>DATEKX010000327.1:0-3740 GCA_035277165.1 Blastocatellia bacterium
CAGGACTTAAAAGGCCAGGCCGCCACAGCGCAGTCGCCCGTTTATCAGGCCAAGTGAACAGCCTGTCAGGGGATTGTGCATTACCCGCAGATGGAAATAGAATAATCCCGCCGATATCCGAGAAACTCTACGCAATGTGTGCCCTGCATAACAGGTCTGCCTGAGCTTTCTGCGAACATAGAGCCGCGCAAGCCCGTATAGAATGGCATTCCTGGAAAAATTTTGAAAGGGTTCGCTATATGATTACTAGAAAACTGAGCGGCAGCCTTGCGGCTGCGCTGCTGATAGTGTCTGTGGTGTTTCTGATGAACGCCAACGCCCAGACCTCTTCAAACAACACGCGATTGCTGCGTTATCCTGATATTCACGGAAGCCTTGTGGTCTTCACATACGCCGGAGACCTTTGGCTCACTGAGCGTGCGGGCGGCACTGCGCGCAGGCTGACGGCGCATCCCGGCGAGGAAACGTTTGCAAAGTTTTCACCCGATGGCCGGTGGATAGCTTTTACCGCAGATTACGACGGCAACACGGATGTATACGTGATTCCAGTCGAAGGCGGCGAGCCGAAACGTTTGACCTACCATCCTCTGCCCGAACAGGTGTTGGACTGGACGCCTGATAGCAAACGAGTGCTGTTTCGTTCGGCAGCTACTAATTTCACAACGCGATTTGAAAAGCTCTACACCGTTGCGCTTGACGGAGGATTGCCCGAAGAGTTGGCAGTGCCGGGCGGCGGCCTGACGACCTTTTCACCGGACGGGAATAAGATCGCCTACAACCGAATCTCAACCGAATTCCGCACGTGGAAACGCTATCGCGGCGGACGACATTCTTATGTCTCGATCTATGATTTGAAAACGCGACAGTACGACGAAGTGCCGCACACGCGCGCGGCAGACGTGTTTCCGATGTGGAGCGGCGACGCAATCTATTTCGATTCAGACCGCGACGGCGTGATGAATCTCTATCGCTACGATCTGAAAACGAAAGCTACCAAACAACTCACGCATTACAAAGACTACGATGTGAAGTGGCCGAGCGTGGGCAGCAATGGCACGGATGCGATTGTCTACGAGCACGGCGGCTATCTTTACACTCTCGATCTTAAATCGGAAAAGACGACCTTGGTTCCGACCGTTGTCGAAAGCGATATGACGCTCACGCGCCCGACCTATGCTAAGGTCGAGCGATTCATCAATTCGTTTTCACTTTCGCCATCGGGCGCTCGCGCATTGTTCGGCGCGCGCGGCGAAGTCTTCACCGTCCCTGCCAAAAAAGGCGACGTGAGAAATCTTACTAACACGAGCGGCACGCGCGAATTGTCTCCGACGTGGTCGCCCGACGGAAAATGGATAGCGTATTTTTCAGATAAGACCGGCGAGTATGAGTTATACATCCGCGCTCAAGACGGCACGGGCGAAGAGAAGCGCATCACTACCGATGGCCGTGCGTTTCGCAGCGGCCCCACGTGGTCGCCCGATTCGACTAAGCTGTTGTTTGCCGAAAAGACGCTCAAGCTTTTCTATGTTGACGTAACCGACGGCAAACCCGTGATGGTAGATCAATCGCAGGTCGGCTCGATCAATAGCTACGACTGGTCGCCTGACAGCAAGTGGGTTACTTACGCGAAAGCCAGCGACAACGGCTTTCCGGGAATTTATCTCTACTCATTCGATCAGAAAAAAACGTTTCCGATCTCGACCGGGATGACGGCAGATTACAGCCCCATCTTCGATCAGAACGGAAAGTACATTTACTTTTTCTCTGACCGCACGTTCTCGAACCCGTCGCTCAGCAACTTCGAGTTGACGTTCAGCTACAACAACACGACGGGCATCTACGCCGTGACGCTTGCGGCTGACACGCCTTCGCCTTTCTCGCCCGAATCGGACGAGGAGAAGGGCGAACAGCCGAAGAATGCAAGGCCGCAGCCTCTGCCGGGAACTGGCGCAGCGGGCGAGCGCGGCAAGCCGGGTGCGGGCGCGGCAGGCGAACAAGCTGCGAAGCCCGCCGATCAGAAACCCGCAGACGATGCGCAAAAAGAAGACGCGCAGAAGAATCCGGCTGCAAAAGACGACGCGAAGGCGCAGGTGAAACCTATCAAGGTTGATGTTGAAAACATCTCTCGTCGCATAGTCAACGTGCCCGTTCCAATCGGCAGCTATAACGGACTGCTTGCTGCGAAAGATAAATTCTTTTATCTCTCCTACCCGCCTGCATCCGGTGCGAATCCGCAAGGCCCACCCCAGGCCACGCTTCACCTTTATGATATGGCGAAGCGCGAAGATACGGTCGTGCTGGCAGGCATTATCAACTACGACATCAATTCAGGCGGCGACAAAGTCATCTACAGAGCAGGCCCCGTATACGGCATCATTGATGCGATGAGGCCGGGGCAGAAAGTCGGCGACGGCAAACTCGATACATCAGGGCTTGAGATGAGGCTTGACCCGCGCGCCGAATGGAAACAAATCTTCGACGAAGCGTGGCGCATCGAGCGCGACTTCTATTACGACCCGACGATGCGCGGGGTTGATTGGGCGGCGATCAAAGCGCGTTACGAACAGGAGCTTCCTTACCTGGCGCATCGCACAGACCTCAACTACCTGATAGGCGAGATGATCGCAGAACTCAGCACGTCGCACGCTTATGTGTCGGGCGGCGATATGCCCAGCGTCACGCGCATAGGCACAGGCTTGCTCGGCGCAGATTTGGAAGCGAGCAATGGTTATTACCGCTTCAAGAAAATCTATGTCGGCGACAATTCGGCTAACGATACGCGCTCGCCGCTGACAGAGCCGGGTGTGCAAGTCAAAGAAGGCGATTACCTGATTGCAGTCAATGGCCGTACGCTGCGAGCGACGGAAAATCCTTACGAGCCATTTCAAAATACTGTGGGCAAACAGGTCGTGCTCAAAGTCAACGACAAGCCGAGCGAAGACGGAGCGCGCACAATTACTGTTCGCCCAATCGGTAACGAATCTGCGGTTCGTTACATTGACTGGGTTGAAACGAACCGGCGCAAGGTGGCCGAAGCTACAGGCGGGCGATGCGGGTATATGCACGTGCCCGACACGGC
Organism: Blastocatellia bacterium; assembly: GCA_035277165.1. GTDB lineage: Bacteria > Acidobacteriota > Blastocatellia > UBA7656 > UBA7656 > DATEKX01. Next base: position 3,080 of record DATEKX010000327.1, read on the forward strand.
CATACAGGGCATCAGCGAATTCGCGCGCGCGTTTTACGCTCAGTCAGACAAAGACGCGATCATCATTGATGAGCGATGGAACGGCGGCGGGTTCATTCCTGATTTCTTCACAGAGCGCTTGAAGCGCAAGAACCTCAATTACATTGCGCCGCGCGAAGGCAACGACCGCAAGATTCCGGGCGCGGCCATCTACGGCCCGAAGGTGATGATCGTCAACGAGTATGCTGGCTCAGGCGGCGACGCATTCCCTTATTATTTTCGTCAGGAAGGCATCGGCACAATCGTGGGCAAGCGAACCTGGGGCGGACTGGTCGGCATAGCAGGCGGTCTGGGTATGATAGACGGCGGAAGCGTGACCGCGCCTACTGTTGCTTTCTGGTCATATCAAAATGGCAAGAGCGATTGGGTGGCTGAAAACAAAGGCATTGACCCTGACATCGAAGTCGATCAGCGACCCGATCTGGTGATGTCCGGGCGCGACCCTCAGCTTGAAAAAGCCATAGAGATCATCAACGAGCAGATGGCCAAGAACCCGCCGCTTCATCCGAAGCGTCCGGCTTATGGGCCTGTGCGCCAAGAAAAACCTTGATGAATTAGCTTGCAGAATGAAAGCTGATTGAAGTCCCGTAGGGACGACCTGTCTATAGAAACGATTTTCCTC
>DATEKX010000328.1:0-2552 GCA_035277165.1 Blastocatellia bacterium
CATCTACACCATAGGGCTTGCTCACAGAGCAGAGCAAACAAACTGACCTAAAGGAGCAAAAAGAAAATGAGAATACAGATTAGATTTGCAGTCGCTTTATTAACAGTATGCGGCCAGTTATTCGGCCTTGCGGCAGCGCAGAATCAAACGAGCCTGCGAGAGCGCGGTATCCAACTGAGGGAAGACTTTAACACTGGCAAAGTGGACGGCATGCGCATTCTGGTATTGAAGTCCGAAGGCGGCCAATTCGTCCCTGTTGACCCCGGACGCATATTCACGCAGGGCGACGAAATCCGCGTAGCGTTCGAGAGCAACTTTGATGGCTATGTCTATGTCATCAACGTTTCGCCGGACGGCAAAAAGCGCGTGATCTTTCCCGGCACTCAGGCGGCAAACAGCAGCAACGTGATCCGCGCGCGCCAGCGCATAGAACTGCCGCGCACCTCTTTCATATTCGATAAAGAGATGGGCACGGAGATTCTGCAAGTCATCATGGCGCGCGAGCCTGTCTCTGTTCTTGATGCGGCGGTCAAAGAATCAAAGGGCGAGCTTCAATCAGCTTCGAGCGCGGCAGCCGAACTTTCTGCGAACACGCAACGCGGCATCGTTTCCCAAGGCGCTGCTTCAATCACAGGCATTCGCGCTCGCGGAGTCTTTCTCGCAGCAGGCAAAGACAACGATAAAGCAGGGTCAGTCGTTGCCATCGCCGACGAGAAACGAGCGGACGCGAGACTGAAGACGGGCGAGGTCGCATCGTTCGAAATTCGATTGCAGCACAATTGAATGATCGATGGATGATTGCTTTATGAGCACAAGAGCCAACAGATTAAAGCTCAAGATCACAACGACGCTTGCCGTGATCGCGCTGCAAATGTTTGCAGTCTCTGCCAGCACGCAATCGAGCAAGAGCAGTCGAGGGCTGTCTTCGGAAGCGCGTTCCCGCATTCGTCAGGCAATCTCTGCCGTCGGATTGATTCTCGTGCGTAATAACGGCGACGCCGAAGGCCGTGGCCCACGCCCGCGAGGGTCAGCCGTCGTTGTGCGACAAGACGGCGTGATAGCCACAAACTTTCATGTTGTGGCGCGAGACAAATCAACCGAATTGTACGATGAGATATATCTTGCGCTGCCGGATGATGGAGTACTGGATATTTCAGTCTCGCATCTCTACCGGCTGAAAACCGTTCTCATCAACAAAGACCTTGACCTTGCGTTACTGAAAATTGCAAACGGCACGTCTGACGGGCTGCCTGCAATTGAGCTTGGCGATTCGCGCGCAGTCCGAGAACTCGATGATCTGGTTATCATCGGCTACCCGGAGAAGGGCGGCTCCACGGTCACAGTAAATTCGGGGACGATTGAAGGCAAAGACGTTCTCGAAAACTGGATCAAGACCGACGCTCGACTCATTCACGGCAACAGCGGCGGCGCTGCCGTAAACAGCGATGGCAAGCTGATTGGCATTCCCACCAAAGTCGTCGTTGACCGTCAGCCGACCGACAAAAATGGCGACGGGTTTCCTGATGGATTCTACACGTTGGGCGCTGTCGGTTTTCTTAGACCCTCGCACATCATCAGCGCGATGCTCGCGCAGGTCGCCAGCTCTGATAAAGGGAAGCCGGAAGACGCAATAGCTGACCCGCGCGTCGCAGTGACTCAGCCGCAATTGACCGTCAGCGGAATAATCCGGTCGGCATTCGATGGCAAACCAATCGCCGGGGCCGCAGTGGGACTGGTGCCGATTGGGACTCAAGAGGTATCGGCAAAAAATATTCTCACCTGGGGATACACCAATCCAGAAGGGAAATTCCAGTTGAACAAGCTCGTGCCTCCCGGCCACTACACGCTGCAGGCGAAGACATTCGGCTATGAGATTTTCAGGCGTGATGTCGAGCTTAACCGGAACACGGCCCAGCTTGTAATCGAACTGCGCCGCTCGGAGTGAAACCAGTTATTTTCTGGCCGAAAGCAAAATGATAAACGCGAAGTTGATAATACTTTCATCGGATCAGCCGGAACGCGAAGTTGAACTCTACGGCGAAGCATCGATCGGGCGCGCGCCGGACAATTCCATCTGTATTGACGATCAGGCGGTTTCGCAATATCACGCGATAATCGAGCGTCGCGGCGACGATTTCTGGTTGAGCGATTTCGGCAGCACGAACGGCACGACTATAAACAGCGAACCTGTTACGACGGAGCGCAGGCTCCACAACGGAGATTTGATTTCCGTCGGCGGCACGGCTTCGATAGCGTTTCATTCTGACGAAGAGTTACCTCAGTCGCGGCCCGCCGCCGCAGAGATTATTTCAACCGCAACTCCTGACGATGACGCAGCGTCACAGTCGGCTTATACGGCTTCGACTCCGCGCACATCGCCGTTGTTGATTGTCGCGGCAGTAGTTGCAGGAATTGCGATTGCAGGCGGGGCCGTGTTTTTGGCTTTGAGTTTCGTCAGTGATTCGGATTCGTCGGTTCGCGTCCTGAGCCCTGAAACAGGAGCGACCATTCGCGGGCCGCAAACTATTCGCATCGAAGCAGAGAGCGAAAAA
>DATEKX010000329.1:0-2906 GCA_035277165.1 Blastocatellia bacterium
TCAGCGTCCATAATATTTTTCGTAGCTCCGTAGGAGCGACCTATTGATTCAGAGGTCGCTCCTACGGAGCTTCTAAAACCAGCAGATGATAGTCGAAACAGAATTGCAATATGGCTATCAGAAAGGATGACAATGATGAGACGACGAGAATTTTTGAGCGCGACTTTAGCTACAGGCATCGCGTCGCTCGCTGAAGGCAAAACGAGCGCATTTCGATCTTCCATAAGTCAGTCACAATCGGTTGATTCCAGAATCGAAATTCTGTTGGGCGAACCCATAGGCCGAATCGCTCCTGAAATCTACGGCCATTTCGCAGAGCATCTGGGCGGCGTGATTTATGACGGCATCTGGGTCGGAGAAGATTCTCGAATTCCAAACATCAACGGCATTCGCAAATCGCTGGTCGAGGCTATGCGAAGAATTAAACCATCGGTTGTGCGCTGGCCGGGCGGCTGTTTTGCAGACAGCTACGATTGGCGTGACGGCATTGGGCCGCGAAGCCTGCGCCCGCGCCGCACTAACTTTTGGGCTGGCGCAGGCGAATGGACGAATGGAGCGCCCGAAGGCCCCTGGAAATATGAGACGAATCAATTCGGGACTAACGACTTTGCGCGGTTCTGCCGTTTGATAGGCGCGCAGCCTTATATGGCTGCCAACCTGCGAAGTTTGCCCGCAAAGGATTTTTATCAATGGGTCGAATATTGCAATTCGCCAGCCGGTAGCACGACGCTTGCCGAAGCGCGCGCTGCCTCGGGCGAGCGCGAACCGTTCAAGATTCGTTATTGGGGTGTGGGCAATGAGTCGTGGGGCTGCGGCGGAAATTTCACGCCCGAAGAATATGCAGCCGAATATCGTCGCTTCACAGAATGGGTGCCGGGTTTCGGAATAGACCTGGCTTTTATCGGCGCAGGGCCTAACGGCGGCGAACTGGAATGGACGCGAAGGTTCTTCACAAAACTGGCCGAGCGCCGCGCTCTGGGCCGTATGTGGGGATGGGCGATGCATCATTATTCGTGGAACGTCAGCGGAGGCCGCACAGGTGACTGGCGGCAGGGCAAAGGCGATGCTGTCAAGTACCCGAACGAAGAATGGCACGAGCTTATTCGCGAAGCAGATCACATGGAATCATTGATAACAGGCCATTGGTCTGTGATGGGCGAAATTGATCGCGAACATCGCATCAAGCTTGTGGTTGATGAATGGGGAGCGTGGTACAAGCCGGGCACTGAATCGCACAACAGTCATCTGTTGGGTCAGCAATCAACCATTCGCGATGCGGTGCTGGCCGGACTTACTCTGGACACGTTTCATCGTCATGCAGACAAAGTAGCGATGGCTAACATCGCGCAGCTTATCAATTGCCTGCAAGCGCTCTTTATCGCGCACGAAGACAAGTTCATCCTCACTCCGACATTTCACGTTTTCGAGATGTATGCGGCGCATCAGGGGGCTGAATCGGTCAGAACGGTTTTTTCTGCTCCGAGCGTTTCTTACACGCGCAACGGAAAACCTGCGACCACGCGCGGCTTGTCCGGGTCTGCTTCATTGCGCGACAAGCAATTAACCCTTACCGTAACCAACCCTGACATCACTCAGACGCGAGAAGCCGAAATTGCTATTCGCGGCGCGAGCGTCAAAGCCATCAAAGCAACAACCTTGACTGCCAGCGACATACACGCTCATAACAGCTTCGATAATCCGCATCGAGTCGAGCCGAAAGATGAGCAGGTCGCTTTGAAAAGCGGTGCGCTTGTTTATAACTTCGCGCCCGCGTCGGTCACGCGACTTCAAATCACGCTGGCATAAGCATCGAACAAAGAGCAATCGCGTTGACTATAGACAGCCAACTGCGAGATTATCTGTGACATCCGCAAGAAGGTCTTTTTCATTTCACCTTTTCATAAAGGGACAGGGCATCAAAGCAGTTAAGTTGTTTGCCAGGAGCTATACACTGATTTGAAATTTCAATTCCGGTTGTGCTCCCAGTCGGAATCGCTCGCGAAGGAGAAGATCAAGATGAAAAGAAGGGCTGGCAGCTTTGCTTCTGTTCTCGTAGTAGTACTCGTTCTTGCGCTTGCCACTTCTGCGCAAGACACGCTCATGAAAGTGGCTAAGAAGCACGAATCCTACACCACCACAGTAGCGCTCGAATTCAGCAAAAAGAATCGCAACACGATGATGCGTGTTCTTGCTGCGGCTGGCACTTTCGACCCTAACGCGCACGCCACAGGGTTTCTTGTTGGCGACGGTCTGGTTATGACCAGCTATCACGTTGTGTCGGGGAAATTGAGCGCACGCAAAAAGAAATTACTTGGATTCAAACCCGACGATGAACTCGAAGTCAAAATCTATGTCAATGGCTGCCAGGCAAAAGTAGTCAAGATAGATCAAGAATCCGATCTCGCGTTGCTGCGAGTATGCACATCGCGCCAGACTCAACGGCCTACATTCCGAGCGACTCCCAGCCAGGATGAGCAATTGCTTCTGATCGCTCAACCGGGCGAACAGAAAATGATCCGGCGCGGGAGATTTAATGGCACCTACGCTTTCGGCGCTTCCCAGTACTGGTCTGTAAAAATTGATGGGCAGGATGGTTTTTCCGGCAGTCCTGTTTATGACAACAACGGCGAGATCGTCGGAATATTTTCTCTCTATGATTGGAAACAGGGACTTGCATTGCTCAGCCCGGGAGCGAAGGTGCAACAGTTCCTTGCAGAATATGACGCAGGCATTCAAACCCATCCCTGATGCGGCATGATGAAATGAATGGTAACACCTGTAGGGGCAGGGCTTGTCCCTGCCCGGATGGGCGATAGCCCATGACAGATCATCGCTTAGCGGCGATCCGGGCAGGGACAAGCCCTGCCCCTACAGGTGTTACCATTCATTTCATCATGCCGCATCAG
>DATEKX010000330.1:0-4320 GCA_035277165.1 Blastocatellia bacterium
AAATTAAAATGACGAGTGACGAATAACTCAACCGTCATGCTTTTGATCAATCTCCTTTCTCGTCACACGTCACTTGCCATTCGCCACAGCCTTTTTGATCTCGCCGACCCAGTGATCGGCATTCAAACGACCCGTTGCGAATTCGGCTATCACATCGAACACCTGATCGGAAAATCCGCCGATGTTCAATATGTCTTCGCGCTCCTTCGCCTGAGTCGAACCGTAAGGCTGTATGTCTATGCACACAAGTCGCGCCTGCGGATTGCGATGCTTGAACGTCTGCCACTCGGCCATCGTAGCCGTGCCTCGACCGCGACCCGCGTCAACCCACGATTCGTTATCCGAAACAAAGATGACCAGATCGCCATTCGCTTTGTGCTTGTTAAGCCTCGCCAGCGGCGCACTGCAATTGGTTCCGCCGCCGCCAATCGAAGCAAGCTTCTGCGCATTTTTCATAATGCGCTCGTCTGCGTTCAAGCTGATATTTACAACCTTGCACTCGAACGGCAGCACCTCCGCATCAGGGTTGCGGCGAACTATTGCCGCCGCAACCAACGCCGCTACGTCTACGCAACGAACTGCTGTCGTCGAACCTCGACGGAAACCCGTCACAGGCGATTGCATCGAACCCGATACGTCGGGGCAAACGTAAACCTTGCCTTCGATCTTCGGCACGTTCGCTGTTGCTATCTCCATCGCATCTTCAAGAGCGATGCGAACTCGGTCAGGCACTTCCTTCGCAAGCGTCACGTAAGCCGCCAGCAACTGGTAAGGAAACACTCGCGCCCTGGCGATAGCCGTCTGATCGCGCAAACGATTGGCGATGAAATCAGTCATGCCCTCGCGATCATAAACACCGTGCCGCGCGAACGTGTTCAGGTTCATTCGTATCATCTGCCACGATGCGTTGCGCGCAATGGCAGTCCATTCTGCCGCGCCAAGTTTCAAACCGGCCAGCATCTGAAACGGAACATCAGGCACTTCTACGCTCGCAGATTTCTTGAACGCCTCGAAGCTGCGCACTACGTCAGGCAGCGCATCAGCGTCGTGCTGCTTGCCGATCAGGTAAGCGTAAAGCGCCGTGCGGCTCGCTGTCTTAGGCTTCGGGTGAACCATCTTCACAATGTCAGAAAGCGAAGGGCTTTGACCGACAGATGCATTGAAGACAGTCACATCGCTGCGTGTGCTTAACCATTCGCGCACCATTCGCTTGGGAGCAGAGCCCAGCGACTTGCGACCTACTGCGCCGCTGCGCATGATCTGCACGAAGGTGCGCAGCATTTTGCCGTTGTCAATAACGCGAGGGAAGACTTCCGTAAACAACTTCACATCGCGCACCGAAAGCAGAGCGCAGAGCAATGCAGGCATATCCTTCATGAATCCGCGCTCACGGCAATAGATTGCCGTTGACGCGACGAACCCCGCGTCAACTCGATTCGATAAAGCCATCACGGTCTTCAACTGATTCTCTGCCGTCGCGTAGAACGTCGAGTTCAAACATCCTGTCGCCGCGTACTGAGCAAGCTGTTGCTCAGGCGTGAAGCTGTACGCAGCGGCGCGCTCTTCATTGCGCGTGTCTGTCTCAGGAATCAACATTCCCTTCAGCGTCTGAAATAAATTCTTGTTAGCCATCGCTGTATACCTCTTTCGGACAAGTTCGCTTCATTCCGACACTCTGCTAAGGGCATTCGCCGTGCCAGCCTTCAATGAATCACTCACTGCTTGGGCCAAGCATTATGAATAAAAGACTTTTGCCGAATTATCTGAAAAGGCTTGGCGCTTCGATGGCGCAAAAGTATTATCTTAATAGCTAGGATTTTAGAGATTAATCTATGACCACAAAAGAGCACGTTGTGATAGGCATACTTGGGCCGTCGCTCGACAGCGGGACGGGCGCAAATCGGTGGGAGCGATGGCGGCCTTCGGTTTCTCTGTGCCAGCAGGAGAATCTGCTCATCAAGCGATTCGAGCTTCTCTACGAACTGAAGTTCCAAAGGCTCGCCGGGCAGGTCTCTGAAGACATCGCGCATTGTTCGCCTGAAACCGATGTGCGAATGATAGAGATCAGATTTGAAGATGCGTGGGACTTCGAGCAGGTCTACGGCTCGCTGCACGATTTCGCGCGGGGCTACGAGTTCAACACCGAGCGCGAAGAGTATCTGATTCACATCACTACAGGAACTCACGTAGCGCAGATATGCATGTTTCTGCTGACAGAGTCGCGCTATTTTCCCGCGAAGCTTATTCAAACTTCGCCGCCCGACCGTCGCGGCAAAGCGGGGCCGGGCAAGTTCGAAATCATTGACCTCGACCTGTCAAAATATGATCGGCTTGCTTCCAGGTTTCAACAGGAGCAGCGCGAAGCAGTTTCGTTTTTGAAGTCGGGCATAGAGACTTGTAACGCGCGGTTTAACGATTTGATCGCGCGCATAGAGCAGGTAGCTATTAATTCACGCGATCCGCTTCTGTTGATGGGGCCAACCGGCGCGGGCAAATCGCAGCTTGCTCGGCGCATTTATGAACTGAAGCGCGCGCGCCATCAAGTCAAAGGCGAATTCATCGAAGTCAACTGCGCGACGATTCGCGGCGACGGAGCAATGTCTGCGTTATTTGGTCATGTGAAAGGCTCGTTTACGGGAGCCGTGCGCGACCGCGCAGGTCATCTGCGGTCTGCCAATGAAGGAGTTCTGTTCCTTGATGAAATTGCTTGCCTGGGATTGGACGAGCAGGCGATGTTGCTTCGCGCGCTCGAAGAGAAAAAGTTCTACCCGCTCGGCGGCGACCGCGAAGCGCAAAGCGATTTTCAACTCGTTGCCGGAACTAACAGCGACTTGAGTCTTGCGGTCAGAGAAGGGAAGTTTCGCGAAGATTTACTTGCGCGAATCAACCTCTGGACGTTTCGCCTGCCTGGTCTCAGAGAGCGCATCGAAGACATAGAGCCGAACTTGCAATACGAGCTTGACCAGTATGCACGGCGAACGGGCAAGCGCGTCACGTTCAGCCGCGAAGCGCGAGCGAAGTTCCTGCGGTTCGCCGTGTCGCACGAAGCGCGATGGGCGGGAAACTTCCGCGACTTAAACGGCGCGGTGATTCGCATGGCGACGCTCGCGCCCGGCGGAAGAGTCTCAGTCGAAGTTGTCGAAGAAGAGATCGCGCGATTGCGCGCTGCATGGCGAACGCAAGCGCCGAGCGATGGCGATGATCTTGTCGTGCAACTGATCGGGCAAGAGAGAGCCGACGAGTTGGATCACTTTGATCGCTTGCAGCTTGCGAACGTGATTCAGGTTTGCCTTGAGGCTCGGACGCTTTCCGACGCAGGCCGCGCCTTGTTTACGGCTTCTCGCGGTCGCAAGAAGACAGTCAACGACGCAGACCGTTTGAGAAAATATCTTTCGCGATTCGGCATCGATTGGCGACAGGTCAGGGAAACGCTTTAGAAAACCTCCTCATTTTGATCTTAGTCACAATCAGCGGAATTGAGTTATCGCAAATGAAATCAAGGCAAGCATGCTCGCGCATTTCGAGAAGAATTATATTAGCAGCCTCTTACTTGCTTATATGGGCAATATAAGCAAAGCAGCCAAGGCGGCGCGCAAGGAACACCGGACTTTTTGGTAGCTTATTAGAAAATATAAAATCGACCTGGGGAAAATCAAATTGTGAGGGCTCAATTGATCAGGGCAAATTTGCCCTGATCAATTGATGTAGTAAAAGATACAAAAGCAAGTCTTTGCAAGTTTATGGCCGAGGTTGCTCCTAATAATGATGTGGCATTAAAGCCTACGTAAGGGGGCAAAAGAGGGCAGGGGTGGGGCAAAAGAGGGCAGGAATAACCGAAATTTTCGATTTGTGCCCTTGAAATTTTGCCGCGCACATTGTAAGCTAAATTGCTTGTAATAATAGAAGACGGTGGTTTAGAAGTGTACGACGATCGAAAACCTCATACGTTGTGTCTCGCCCCGCCTCAAAAAAATCCCTATGCGCAAGACAACCTTCGGGGAATTGCTCATTGGAGGATTTTAAGATCGGCTTTTGTCCTAGGCCTGTGTTTTAGATCACTATTTGTGGCTAATGTTGTTGCTTGGGGCGAGCTTATCTTCATAAACATATAGGCGCCCGCTGAATTGAGCCATCATTATTTGGGTTCAACAGGCGGTAGCTAGTTCCAATTTGCCTCTGATAAATGGCGCAGTTTGCGTCTGGGCCATTAAAAAGTAAGGATATCGTACATGTCAAACCTCCCCATTGGGATAAATGATTATTTGACCGCCAATGCTAATGACAGGAAATAGTATGAATCAACTTTGCTGGTATCTTATT
>DATEKX010000331.1:0-3940 GCA_035277165.1 Blastocatellia bacterium
ACAGCTTTTTACTTTTGCCTTTTTACTTTTGCTTTGTCAGAAGCCGCCGAGTATGGCTTTCTAAACTCAAACCACTACGACCTGCGATTTGTTATTATACTTCCAAAAGCCGTTTGATTTCTTCTTTATCAGCAGCAATGCGCACAGATTTATTTGCGAAGTTGCCTTTGATCTCGCCCACGCCTTCGAGTGAAAGTCTGTCCGTATGATAGCCGATTGTGTAGGTAGGGTCTTTGAGCAAATTGCCGGTCAGCACTGCGATCACGTCATCCGCCGGAGCAATCACGTTTGAAGCGACAAGCTTGCGAATGCCAGCAAGCGTTGCGGCGCTTGCTGGTTCGCACCCTATTCCGTCGCGCCCGATGATTGCTTTCGCGTCGGCAATCTCTTGTTCCGTAACGCGCTCGACCACGCCGTTTGTCCAATCAATCGCGCGAAGAGCCTTCTTCCAGGAAACGGGATTGCCTATCTTGATGGCTGTCGCAAGCGTTTCGGGACGGGCGGCAGGTCGAAATGCGGTTCTATCTGAAGAAGCGAACAACTCGTAAAGCGGCGATGCGCCTTCGGCTTGAATGATGGCGAGGCGCGGCAGGCGCGAGATGAAGCCAAGCTCGGCCATCTCGTGAAGCGCTTTGCCGATGGCAGACGAGTTGCCCAGATTGCCGCCGGGCACAACTATCCAATCGGGCACGCGCCAATTTGTTTGCTCCATCATCTCGATAGCTATGGCCTTCTGCCCTTCGAGCCGAAAAGGATTGATCGAGTTCAACAAATAGAGGTCAGTCTCTTCGGCCATCTCGCGCACAACGCGCATCGAGTCATCGAAGTTGCCTTCGACTTCGACGACCGTCGCGCCGTATTCGAGCGATTGCGAAAGCTTCCCGTAAGCGACCTGGCCTGCCGGGATAAACACGAACGCGCGCAGTCCTGCGCGAGCGGCATAAGCACCCATCGAGGCCGAAGTGTTGCCCGTCGAAGCACAAGCCACTGCGGTCGCACCCAATCGCACGGCCTGCGTTACGCCCGTAGTCATGCCGTTATCTTTGAACGAGCCTGTAGGATTCATGCCCTGATGCTTTACGCGAAGCTGGTCAAGCCGCGCATAATCAGCCGAGCGCGGCGCAGTGTAGACCGGCGTGTTCCCTTCGGCGATAGTTATGATGTGCGACTCGTCGGCGACGAACGGCAACAGTTCACGGAATCGCCATACGCCGCTGCGTTCAAGATCAGACGGCTCGGACTTGCGCTCTCGAAAAAGCGCCTTCATCTCGTCCGCGTTCCGTGTCAGCTTGAAATCGTAAACAACATCGAGCAACCCGCCGCAGGTTTTGCAGGTGTAGAGCCGCTGGTCAGTGGGATAGATTGCCTGGCAATCCGATTCTGTGCAGCGCAATCGCGCAGTCGTTTCGTTTATGGTCATATCAATAAATAGAGGTTAGAGATCAGAAGTTAGATATTAGCGGTCGGCAGGTTTGGATTTCAAATCTGAAGAGTTGAGATTTCAAATTGCCAGCCTCTAGCCTCTGACCTCTGACCTCTACTCATCGCCATTTTCGGCCCAGAGCTTTTCCCATCCTTCGCTCGGTTCGACCAGTTTCAAGCCCACGCTGTGTGCGCCTGATTCGTGCCACACCGTTTCTACGATTGCCGCGACATCGAAATCGTAAGACGGTACAGCCACCTTGAGCACTGTGCCCGGCTCAAGCTCGCGCGACGTGTGCAGGCGAAGCCCCGACAGACTTATCTCTTCGATAATCATCTCTTCAGCGAAAGGCTCAAGGTGAGAAGTGTTACCTTCAACCTGCGCTTTGATGTTCACCTTGGCGCGTGGCTCTGCGCGACGGTCTTCGTCAGTTTCTTTTGTCTCGTTGGCCTCGGCCAACAAGTCGTCATAACAAGGAGAGCACACCATGCGATAGCCCAGATGCTCTACGGCAGCCAGTTCCGGCAAGCGCGCAATATTTACTATATAGCTTGTTCGTTCGTTGCATCGGTCACATAAGCCCGACATACGACAAAGCTCCTTTAGTTTGGCAAGACTTCAGCGAACAGGTGAGACCATTCAGTCTTGAAATCATTGGTATTCAACCTGAATTTAAGGATGCGCTCAGTATAAGCAGATTTGCCCTTCGACTCAACAGGAATTTTTCGATTATTTGAAACCTAAAATGTTGACAATCTCGCCCCGCGCAAATTAGATTTAACCCACTATGAAATCGCTCATCTGCACAATAGTTATAATCTTGTCGGTTGCTCAGGCGTCGGCGCAATCACCGCAGTCGCCGCTCGCGCCGCCGAAATTGCCTGCGCCTGCGCCAGGCAGCGTCAAACTCAAGGTCGGCGATAAAGCGCCGGATTTCGGGCTGCCGAACGCAGACGGCAAGCTTGTGCTGCTCGGAGACTACATTTCGCGCTCGCCGGTAGTTCTCGTCTTTTATCGCGGCTTCTGGTGCGGAGCCTGCACGCAGCAACTCACGAAGCTTGCGCAAGACTACGACAAGATAAAACAAGCGGGCGCAGAATTGATTGCCATCAGCGTTGACGAACAGTCATACGCATGGTCTATGGGACAGACTACGGGCGCGAAATTCGACATACTTTCCGACAGCGAAAAGAAGACTATTATTTCATACGGAATTTTGAACGCCACAGAGCACGGCGGCATTGCTCACCCTTCGATATTCCTCGTTGACAAAGAAGGCCGCATCCGTTTCATGCACATCGGCAAAGACCCGACCGATAGACCAAGCGACGAAACCATCCTTGAAGAAATAAAGAAAGTTACAGGTGTGAAGTAGTTTATTGATCAGACCGCCTATAACTGGCTAGACATCCATACGGAAGTAATTCGCAATAAGATTTGCGGGAGGGGTAATGGTTGTTTAACCAAGCCGTTTATACAAACCAATGCCCGGGTCAAGACTCTCCCATCTTCGCTTCAATGACTTTTTGATCCGGGCCTACTACAAACAGCAGATACTCGTGGTCCATTATGCGAAGACCTAAATCATAATAGAACTCGACATTTTCGCTTCTCCTGCCCGGACGTCCCAAGCTCTGTTCCGCCTCCTGTTTTGTCTTTCCATTCAGCACTTCGGTTTGGATTAGGTTTACGGCCATTCTCATTCTTAATGAGGAGCTGCCGGTAAGCCATTTCTCAGAATCAAATTGTAAATCTTCAGGCGGTTGAAAGGTGTAGTTCAACATAGAATAACTTACTCTTCCGCCTTTGAAATGAACCAGAAGTTCGAGGTCTTTGTAATCCTCTGGGTTACGGTTAGCAGCTTTCGCCCAAGCCGAGTCTTTCAAATCCAATTTGTAATGCCAGGGATCGGTCTCTGTGGATGGTTCTCCTAAGAGTTCTTTGACCTGGGCAAAAGGCAGTCCTTTCACATCGTATTTCTTCAAGAAATCCTCTGCCATCCAGCGCCGTTCCGACGGTTTCGCTGCTTTCCATCCGTAAACAGTAAACTCAATTTGTTTTGAGTCCTGCTGACAACTTCCATAAAACAGGGCAGTGACAAGTAATGAAACGGTCATCAGTTTGAAGAGGGCCATCCTTCTCACCTCGCTATTTTTTTCAATATCTCATTGCAGACAGGTCTGATCAATTAGATTATACACAGTTCCCGCCTATTCATAGGGAAACAGAATGCCCGAATTCTAGCAATAATGTTGCGATTATTGACACCGGCTTTGCCGCTATGGGAGAATTTCCAAGTCCCAAAGGAAATTCAGATATAAGGCTCTCAAGGGCCAATGAACGAACAAGCGGGGTGGTGCGAAGGGTAAGCTAATTGACTGGGCGGCGCGTCCTCACTTTCAGCCTTTTCAAATTTATAATCAGCATTCCCAATCTAACCGCCTGAATTACTGAATCAATCATCCGGGCGTATATGTGCGCGCCTGCGTATGGAAGCTTTATCTTCTAGGAGACATT
>DATEKX010000332.1:0-6229 GCA_035277165.1 Blastocatellia bacterium
GTTTTCGCTATCATCCAGCCATCGCTGCAACATAAACCAGACAACGCCGGGAATCATAAAGGCTATTCCCAGCGCCAGAGCCATCTGTCGCGGGCTAAGTCCGGCATGGTCGATTCCCCATCCTGTCAGATAAGTTGACACGGACATTGAAAGCGTCAACAGCGCCATCTCAAGCGCGAAGACGCGACCTAAAAAACGATTCGGCACCGCCAGTTGTAAAAGCGTAGTCGAGAACACCCATTGAATGCTTCCGCCTGCGTGCGCGCCTACTATGAAGATCAACGCGAAGACGAGGCTCGGCGCTCCGGCAAACAATAGATAGAAAACTCCTGCCACGAAAAAAGCGACTGTGATGGCGCGGCGCATCGTGCGAGGCGAATCGCTTGTGATCCACCTTGCGATGATCGGCCCTATCAATGCTCCTGTTCCGCGAGCAGCATAAAGCAACCCTATTGATGCGCTGCCGTCGCGTCCGAGCGGGAATAGCTGTTTGCCGAAAATGGTCAACAACAAAAGCACGCCGCCGCCCAATCCCCATCCGCTTTTCACGAACAGCAACGCCATCACGTGCGGGTTCGATTTCAGATAACGTGCGCCTTCTATGAAATCTGTGACGCCAGTAGCATCGGCAAACGATAATCGCTTTGACTGGCCGCTCGGTTTCGGTCGGCCTGAAAGCGGGGGGATGCGCGTTGTCTGTATGAACGCGGCTGAAATGAAAAACGTGATCGCGTCAATTACGAACGCCGTGTCTCTGCCGAATAGATCGGTCACCGCGCCGCCAAGCGCCGCCCCGAACGCGAGCGTCACAGACCACGTTGCGCCCGACAAGGCGTTGGCCGAAACAAGTTCTTCGCGCGAAACTATGGTTGGGACGGCGGCGGATTCGGCAGGCTCGAAGAATGAAGATACGATTATTTCAAGCGCAGCTATCAGGTAAACTATCCATACCTGATCGGGCCGCCGGACAAACAGGAAGCCGAGCACCAAAAGGCCACGCATAACATCGGCGACGATCATAATCGTTTTGCGATTGAATCGGTCTGCGACTACGCCCGCGATTGGCCCTGCAAAGAACTGCGGCAGCAATTTGATTATGAGAACGAGGCCGACAGCTTCGCCTGATCCCGTCAGATTGAGCAGAAGTGTGAACAGCGCGACGCTGTTGAACCAATCGCCCGTTTGCGAAATGAGGCGACCTAGCCACAAGCGGCGAAAGTTGTGATTATTGCGAAGAAGCTCGACATAACCTACGGCTCTATCGGCAGGCTTCTGACTCATTTGAACATTGTAACATTTGAAATCTTAAATTTGAGATTTCAAATTACTGGCCCCTGATTTCATGATATAAGTATCATTGAAGATCGTCCCTATGATTAATAAGGTGACTTTATGCATATAGAATCTTTGAAAGTCTTTTGCGACCTGATAGACACGCGCAGTTTTTCGAAAGCCGCTTCAAAGAATTTCATCTCGCAATCAGCCGTAAGCCAGCAGGTGCGCGCTTTTGAAGAACGCTTTGACCGTCGGCTAGTGGAACGCAGTCGCGGCGGCGGTCTTACGCCAACGCCTGCGGGACTGACTTTCTATCAAGGCTGTCGCGAGATTATCGAGCGATGGGACACCCTGACTGAGGAAATGAAGGGATTGGGAGATGTGGTTAGCGGGCAGGTGCGCGTGGCAACGATTTACAGCGTGGGATTGCATGAATTGTCGCCTATCGTCAAACAGTTCATACAAAACTACCCGCGAGCCAACATTCACATAGAGTACAGTCGCGCCAATAAAGTCTACGAAGATGTTATCAATCATACGATTGATATCGGTATCGTCGCTCACCCGTCCCCGCGTCCGCAGATCGAGATCATCCCATTTCGCAGCGACCGACTTGTGCTGGTGTGCAGCCCCGATCACGAGCTTGCTCATCGCAAACGAATCGAAGTGAGCAGCCTTAGCGGCCAGCGGTTCGTAGGTTTCGAGCGGGATATGTCGTCGCGCAAGGCCGTAGACAAAATACTGCGCGATAACAACGCCACAGTGCAGTACGTGATGGAATTCGACAACATCGAAACGATAAAACGAGCCGTCGAAGCCGATCTGGGCGTGACGATAGTGCCGCGAGCTACGGTTGAAAACGAAATCCGCGCGGGCACATTGCGCGCGGTGAATTTCACTGAGAACTTCACGCGGCCAATCGGCATCATCCATCGCAAAGGGAAAATATTCAGCGCGGCTGGTCGCAAGCTCATCGAGATGCTTACAGAGAACGCAACCGTCCCGGCTTGAGCCGTGATGTCGAGCGTTATAGAATGAGTGAAGTTTTTAGAGGTTTAGTTTATGGCTACTTTGATAGAAAGTCCGGCAGAGCCTAAAGTCGAGCAATCTCCCCTCACAACGCGGCGCAGGTTCACGGTTGCGGAGTATAACCTGATGGGCGAGGCAGGTATCCTTCAACCCGACGAACGCATTGAGTTAATCGAAGGAGAGATTCAAAAAATGAGTCCAAAAGGAACAAAGCATTCTTCAAGCACAACGCAAGCTAATGACTGTTTCAGAAAACACCTGAGCAGTAAAGCGATTGTAAGATCTCAAGAGCCTATCGTTATTGGTGAGCATTCGGAGCCGGAGCCTGACATCGCTTTAGTAATTCCGACTGAAAAAGCTTATGCAGATCATCACCCGACGCCGCAGGAGGTTCTGCTGGTGCTTGAAGTTTCCGACACGACTTTAGCCAAAGACCGGATAATAAAAGCCCGCCTGTACGGTCAGGCGGGCGTGATTCAATACGGCGTTTTGAACGTTAATGCGCGAGAGTTGGAAGACTACCGCGACCCTGATGAAAGCGGCTATCGAACCAAGCATACTTATAAAGCTGGCGAAAGTTTCACCCTCGTAGCCTTCCCGGAAATTAGCATCGCTGTCAGCGACTTGCTCCCTCCTGAATAACGCCTGCCTTCCGATTCATTTCTTGTTTGCAGCCGCCTCGACGTTCGCAAGCATCTTCTTTATCTCTTCCTTGTCAATCAACTTGCCGCTTAACACGACAGCATTGATCTTCTGAGTATTGCTGATGTCTGCGAGCGGGTTCGCATCGAGCAATAGGAGGTCAGCGACCTTTCCGCGTTCAATCGTGCCCGAAGTGTCGAGCATTCCAAGATAGCTTGCAGCGTTGCGCGTTGCAGCTTGAATCGCTTCAATCGGCGTGAGACCGGCTTTGACAAGCAGGGCAAGTTCTTCGTGAAGGCTTGAGCCGGGAAACACATAAGGGTCGAGCGAGTCTGACCCCGCGAGAATCTGCACGCCCGCGCGATTCATCGCTCCCACGATTTCCAAATCTTTGGCAAATACGCGCCGCGTCAACTCGGAGTACGCCTGAGTCAAACCTTCGCGCATCTTTTCAGGCTTCCATTCTTCTTTGAGTGCCGCCGGAACGTACTTGAGTCTGTCATCATCTGCCGAGATGTTTTGCAGGCTCTCATTCGCGCGAGTCCACACCAGAGTAGGCACTTGCCATGTGCCGTTCTTTACGAAGCGAGCAAAAAGCATCTTTGCTTTTTGCTCATCGTAGGTATCGAGTGTCTCTACGGCTAATCGTTCAAACGCGCTTCTGTCCGATTTAGCGCGAGCTTCTGCTCTGGCCTTTCTTATTTCAGCTTCGCGGTTTGAACAGGCGAGCAATATGCCGCTCAAATGCTCTATGCTTTTCTGGCCTGCATCAGAAGCTTCGGCTGCCGTGACAGACTCAGGCACATGACCTGCGAACGAGATGTGTTCTTTCTTCGATTCATCGGCGAGCGCTACATATGAATCATGTGACAGGTAGATCACTTTGATGAAGTCGGCTCCGCGACTTTTAAGCGAGCGCACTGTCTCGCGCGCTTCGTTTTCGTTTTGAACTGCCGACATTTCGGGTTGAGTTGATTTCCTTGTGGTGAGCATGGGGCCGGGTGTTACGATGCGCGGCCCTGTGAGCAAGCCATCGGAAATATCTTTGCGCCATTGCTGAACCAGCTTCAGGTCGCTTCCCATGTCGCGCACGCCCGTTATCCCGTTCGCGACGTAGAGCGGCAGCACTACCTCTTTGCTCCATGCGGGATTAGCGCTCACTCCCGCAAGGTGGACGTGCATATCACACAAACCGGGTATCAGGAATTTGCCTGTCGCGTCTAAAACTCGCGCGCCGCGCGGCACAGGAACCGCGCTCGATTTGCCAATCTCGCGGATGCGACCGGCGACAATAACGATTGTCTGGTCGGGCTTAGGCCGAGCGCCTGTTGCATCTATGATGGTGACATGAGTAATTACAAGGGGCTGAGTTTGCGGGCGCGAGTTCGATTGCGCGAGTGAAAAAATCGGGAGCGCAAACATCAGAAGTATAGAAAAGATTTTTCTCATAAGAGAATCGTTCAACCTCTTTGGTCTTATTTTCGGCGTTGCTTTTATCAAGCAGCCGCTGTTCTGATCTGGGCATCCGGGCAGGTGAAAAGGGTGCAAGAGCAAAAGAGTCAATCATTCTTTCACTGTCAGGATAAAAGAAAATGCGATTGATGCGCAACGATAATGAAACCGCGAGCGCCTTTCGCGCGTAATGATGACTGGAAATAAAAAGTTGTTGACATGGATTATCAAGCTGTGGATAATCCGAATTTCTTTGCGAATCTTTTTGGAGATTAAACCGATGATGCTCAGAAGGCACAACCATACAGAGACAGGATGCGCGCTCGCGTGGCAGCCATGTCTCGGCGTGTCTTTTGGGTGCCCGAATACGCCATCACAATTACAACTGCGATACAGCGGCATTGATAGCATAGATAGATTGAAATTGGCAGAACAACAGTTCGCCAATAATCGCCGTATGCGGCAGTAATCCAGCGGGAGCGGCTCCCGCTCCCAAATCTCAATCAAAACCGTTAGAGAATTTAGGAGCGAGAGACCGCATCTGAATTGTGCGTTCGGGTCGGCGCTCGCTCTTTTTGTTGCCGGAGTGGTGCAACAGGCAGACACACAGGTCTTAGAAATCTGCGGACTCGAAAGTCCATGAGAGTTCGACTCTCTCCTTCGGCATGCTTGATGCGGGAGTGGTGAAAGTGGTAGACACGCGGGACTTAAAATTCCGTGCTTCAGGCGTGCGGGTTCGATTCCCGCCTCCCGCACTAGTTTGAGCTTCGTTGGTCCAGCGGCAAAGAGGCAGTGCAGAAGCGCGGCTTCGATTCCCGCACGAAGCTTTGAAATGATGCGCGCGTAGCCAAGACGGTTAAGGCGCAGGTCTGCAAAACCTGTCATCGTGGGTTCGATTCCCACCGCGCGCTTCTTATCGGCTCGTTAGTGGAGGTGGTTACCACGCTGGATTTTCAATCCAGAAGTCGCGGGTTCGAGTCCCGCACGAGCCACTGTTTTTTGTGGTGGATGTAGCTCAACTGGTAGAGCGCAGGGATTGTGATGTGGGTTCAAATCCCATCATCCACCCAACGTTTGCGGAGGCGTAGCTCAGATGGTGGCAGCGCTGGCTTGTCAAGCCAGAGGACGCGGGTTCAAGTCCCGTCGCCTCCGCCAGATTTGGATCGGTAACTCAGTTGGTCAGAGTGCCTGCCTTTTAAGCAGGAAGTCGTGAGTTCAAGTCTCACCCGATCCACTGGCGACTTGAAATCAGCCGCCAGAGCCGATTTCAGGGTGTAGCTCAACGGGAGAGTGCGCGTCTTGGGAACGCGGGGCTGCTGGTTCGAATCCAGCCACCCTGACTTTGAAATCGAATCGAAGTCTCTTTGCGGGGAGAGCGCAACAGCGCGCTCGCGCGCGGCGCGATGCGAACCCTTACATCATCGCGCCGCGCGGGCTTCGGGGTTCAAGTGATTTGGAATGGTTGGGTAGCTCAACCCGGTAGAGCACTGCTCTGAAGAGGCAGGTGTTGGCGGTTCAACTCCGTCCCCAACCACTGTGATTTTTGCGGAGTGGTGTAATTGGAAACATACTCGGCTTTGAACCGAGAGATTCCGGGTCCGAATCCTGGCTCCGCAGCTTTTCTGTGACGTAGCTCAGATGGACGAGAGCAGCGCTCTTCTAAAGCGGATGGCGCAGGATGCGCTTCGCGCGGCGCAGTCGCGGGTTCGAGTCCCGCCGTCACATTCGGGGCCAGTAGCTCAGATGTATAGAGCATTCGTCTACGAAACGAAAGGCCGCAGGTTGAAGTCCTGCCTGGCCCGCCAGATCAGTTTGAAAGAAAGGATGAATC
>DATEKX010000333.1:0-3582 GCA_035277165.1 Blastocatellia bacterium
CTTCGGCCCTGCCTATAGCCGTAAGCAGCTTGAGTCGCGCCTTCTGCAAGTCGCCCTTTTGCGAAAGGCCGCGAGCGATTTCAAGCAACTCTTCGGCAGTGTGCTCGCGGTTCGTTCTGCGGTTGCGCATCTGTGCCATAAGGTTTACGGCGGCGGAATCATTTGTCATGTTTTCGCCGCGCGCCCGCGCGAGCGCCGATGCCGCTTCCATCGAAGCCGGATAGAGTTCGCGCGCCCTCTCTGCTTCGCGCGCGGCCCGCTGCTTTTCGCCGCCAGCCAGATAAGCTTCGGCCATCAACCATCGCGTGCGATAGCTGTTCGGGTCCCACTTCACGGCTTCGCTCGCCGCACTGCGCAGCTTGTTTACATCGCCCGAACTCATAGCAAGCGTCGCCAGAAGCGAGTAATTCAATTCCGGCGTTATCGTGTGAGCAAGCGACCGCTCGACGTGCTTGATTGCCAGTTTCAGTGCTTCGACTCGAATAGCACTGACCTCGCTGGCCGTCGGTCGTGATTGCTCGTTCAAGGCAGAGGCGGCGGGCAACTTGCTGATAAAAATGTCAACGCCACGAGCAAAAAGAAAATCATAAGCTCCGGTCGGCATCGGGCTACTCGTGATGCGTTCGCCCAGTCTCACCAGTCCGTTGTAATCAACCGGCTTGGCGGGATTGAAAAGCTCCTTGTAAGCCACTTCAGATTTTATCAACCCGACCGAATACCAGATGGCAACGGCGACGCACAGGCAAGCAGCCGTCGAGGCCGCTCGGCCCGCCCAACTCATAGGTCTTTGACTGGATTTTGCTTTGGCCGTCGCCTGTGCCGGTTTCGCAACGTCGGCTTTATCGCTTTTCTCGTCAAAGATGTTCGACGCGACTTCGGCGAGCGCGACAAAGGCGAAGAAGTAAAAGCCCGTTGCAATTTGATCGAAGATGAAAATGTTGTGCGCGAGCGCCGCCACAAGTGATGACAACAGGCTTGTGATTATTATTCGCTGGTTTTGCGCGAGCGCGCGGCGGCGCGTGCGAATCAAAAGCGCGAGCGCCAATGCGATGATTGCGCCATAAAGCGCCGCGCCCGGCAAGCCATATGAAATGGCTGCGTCCAGAAAAGAGTTATGCGAGCTTTCGTTATTGGATTTGGGAGAAAGGTCAGCCAGTTCTTTGGATTTGAAACTCGGAAACACTTTGCGGAACCCTTCGGGGCCGCACCCGATGATGGCAAACGAAGGCACCATCTTCAGAGAATCGCGCCATAACAGAGCGCGACCTGATGACGATACTCCTTCGGTCATCAGTGCGCGTGCGCGTTTGATCATGCTGCGCGACGCCGGGCTTATAACGACTATTGAAACAAGAAGCGCTGCTGAAATCGCTACTGCTGCAAAAATCGCTCGACGATTGCGCGTTGGAATAAAGCCGGTCGCAGCAGTTCTCAATTCGAGAAAAGCAAACATCCCGACACCGACGATGAGTCCTATCCACGCGCCGCGCGTTCCGCTGAACGCAATGGCCGCCATCGAAAGCAATGTTGTCATTACCGCAAACAAACGCGGCCAGCCTCGCGCTACGAACGCAAGCCCTGCGCTCACGGGCGTCGTGTAGAGCAGGAAGTTGCCGAGATAATTCGAGTGGCCGAGAGAACCGCTTACGCGAACTATAGGCCCTTCGGGCGAGGCGAATGTGTACACGCTTCGAGACACGAAGGGATCAAACCCGAGCGATTGCACAACGGCATATAAGGCAACCAGAAACCCCGCCGCCGACACTACCCACAGCGTCGTTTGCAGTCGATGCTCGCTCGCGCCTATGCCGACTATCAATGCGATAAAAAAGATGAAGAAGCATATTCGAGTAATCAAACCCATGTAATTGAAATGGCTTCCAAACAGCGATGTAACCGGAGCTACGCCGAATAGAGTTGAAACAGCGACCGCGATGAAATAGAGGGAAACGATTTTTGTAAGATTTGACCGGAATGGATTGGAATGCGCGCCTGCGCTGAAAAATATCATCGTCAGTAACAACAACAGTGCAGATGAGCCGACGAGTAAGATTACGAATTTCGGCAGCACATATTTTGTGTAGACCGATGTGCTGAGCGCAAGCGGGACCAGAATTAAAAGTGACATTGATAACCAGAAGAGGGCGATGTCCGGCTTGCTTCCGCGCTCTGGTTTCGCGCGCGCAGGTTTGCGTGATTTCTTCATGGCTTGCCGAGCCTATCGGTTTGTTTTTATCGCATATTTCTTGAGCAGGTTCCGAGCGATCACCAGTCGCTGAAGCTCGTTCGTGCCTCCGCCGATTATCAACAGCGGCGCGTCTCGATAATATCGCTCGACAGGGAAATCTTTCGCGTAGCCGTTGCCGCCGAAAATTCTCATGGCTTCAAGCGAGCACTCCTGCGCCGTTTCTGTCGCGAACAATTTCGCCATGCCTGCTTCCAGGTCGCACCGCTCGCCGCGATCTTTCTTTTCAGCCGCCGCATAAATCAAAAGCCTTGACGCCTCGATCTTCGTAGCCATGTCGGCAAGCTTCAATTGAATTGCCTGATGTTCGCATATGGGTTTGCCGAACGTCTGGCGTTGCTGTGCGTATTTGATCGCTTCTTCAAACGACGCGCGCGCGACTCCAAGCCCGCGCGCGGCTACGTTCAATCGTTCGGCTTCCAGCCCTGTCATCACCTGCTTGAATCCTTGGCCTTCGCGTCCGCCGATTAAATTCTCAGCAGGAACGCGAAAATCCTCAAACAACAATTCGCAGGTTTCCAGGCTCTTGTATCCGAGCTTGTCAATATCGCGGCTCACGGTCAGCCCCGGCTCGCCTTTCTCCGCGATGAACGCGCTCATTCCGCTATAGGCAGGGCTGGCATCTTTGTCCGTCTTTACCAAAATCAGCAGAGCTTCGGCGCGGCGCGCGTTCGTTATCCACATCTTCGAGCCGTTGATCATATAGTCGTCGCCCTGTCGCGTGGCTGTCGTGCGAATGGCTTGAAGGTCTGTGCCCGCGTGCGTTTCAGACAAACAAATAGCGCCGCGCTTGTCGCCTCGCGCAAGGATGGGCAGAAACCTTTGCTTCTGATCTTCGGTTCCGAATCGCGCAATCACGTCGCACAAGACAGTGTGCGTGCCGAGTATCCCGGCAAGCCCCATCCACACGCGCGAGATTTCTTCGAAGATCATGGCAAAGACTGTGTAACTGAGGTCTTGCCCGCCATAAGCTTCGGGCACGTTTGCGCCGAACAAACCGATCTCTTTCATCCGCTCGACGATTTCAGTCGGATATTCGTTTCGATGTTCCAGTTCAGATGCTACGGGCGCGACTTCGCGTTCAAGAAATTTGTTGACCGTTGCGAGTATGAGTTGTTCTTCTTCATTGAGCGTATAAGCCATAACCGTCTCCGATGCGGCGCAATAATAGCACGCTAAGAACTTTTTACGACAGAGGGGCGTTATCTTCATCGAACGTGTGCCTGCAGTTTGACTCAGCATCAAGAAAATCAGGAGAGCAACCGGAAATGAAATTTTCTCGAATAGTTGCGATTACAGTTTTGCTCATCAGCGGTCTTTTAGTTTCGGCAAAGCAG
>DATEKX010000334.1:0-11878 GCA_035277165.1 Blastocatellia bacterium
TGATTCCAGGCAATTGCGAAGCATATCGCGAGTATTCCAGCTTACGATCACTACAGACAGCAAAGGCGAGGTTCGGCTTATTTCCTTCATTTGAATATTTTCAACGCGGCTTCCGAGCAACAGCTATTATCTCTTCACCGACGGGCAAACCCGCTGCACACGCGATGTGCTCTCTGATAGAGAGCACGAGTGCCTGCGCTCGACGCGTGAAAGGGTAACGATGCGTCCCGTCCGTATAGATTGAATAATCGTCGTTCGCTTTTCGGCTATAGCTGAACAGCGCCGTTTTATAGCCCATGCGAGGATTAGTCTTCAAACTCTCGACTTGAAAGCCTGCGCGTTCAAGCGCGATCCGAAGGCTACTGCGCGTGAAATTGACCATGTGGCGCGGAGCATCAAGATGAAACCAGTTTTGGCCGAATACTCGCGCTGAAAGGCTTTCGACGTTGGGAACGACGATGGCGAGTCGCGCTTCGGGCTTCATCACTCGATATACCTCACGCAAAAATCCTACAGGGTCCGGGACGTGTTCAAGCGTGTGCGACAACGAAACCGCATCAAAGCTTTCTTCATCAAGGCAAACATCTTTCAATTCGCCGCAATAAGCTTCCAGCTTCAATTCATCTCTGGCCTGTTCGATGGCCCGGTGACTAATGTCTATGCCAACCACTCGCTTCCAACCGAGCGCCTTCATCAAATCAAGATACATCCCGGAGCCGCAGCCGACTTCCAGAAGGCTTCCGCCTTCCACGTAAGGATGCATCAGCGCGTCGAGTTCATATGTAGCGTGATTGCGGATCAATGGAAGGCGGGCCAGAAGCGAGATCAGCTTTTTGCCTCCGAAGTGTTTGTAGTTGTAATTGTATGCCAGAATGCTTTTTTTGATCGTATACCAGATTGATGCAAGCAAGTCATCGCGCAGAAACAGCGAGTATGCCGCCGGAGGCTTGTATGCATAATAAGAATCCGCCGGGTAATAGAAGCCGATTGAGCGGGCATCAGGCCGCTCTTTTAAGTAAACAAGCTCGCACTCGTTGCATCGGGCAACTTTGAATTCTCCCGGCAATTCACAGAGCTTGTCACAAGCAACGAACAGGTCTCGGTGATTTTCGCTTTCACAGACAGGGCAATTCTTTACTAATTCAAGTTGAAGACGGGCAACCTGTTCGCTCACGCTCATTCTTCTCATGCCTGTTCTTTCACGACCTTTGGCGGCAAGCGCAGGCGATCTGCTACAAAGGATTTGAATATCTCTTTGTCTTTCAAGTTCAAGGTTATTAAATAAGTCAGCGCAGCATAAAAAGCAGTCACGGCGACGGCGGCCAACGCAAGCGACAACACACCGTGAACCAGCGGCTTTAACATAATTGCCAGAAAGAGCGTAAAACACATCGCCGCGCATGGTCGCAAGAGCGTGCTTTTCAGCATCTCAGCCGTGCTGAAAGAAAGCGCATATCGATTGACCAGCAATACCAGAACCGGAATGCCTATACAATTACCCGCAAGCCACGCGAGCGCGGCTCCGAACGCTCCATAAAACGGGACGAGGATAAGGCCGCAGACGACGAGCGCCACCAGATGAATCATCTGAGATATTGCAACCAGCGCCGGTCGCCCCATGCTCTGCCCTAAGGTTACAGAGACCCAGGCGGGCGCGTTGATCAATACGGCAACTGCAAGGCAAGCCAGTATCGGCCCGCCGTTTTTGCCCATCTCTTCATCTATCCAGAGTTTGAGCAGGTCGCTGCCGAAAACGATCATCAGCACTGAAATCGGCGCGACCGCTATAAAGATAAATCTGAAGGCGCGCGTGTAAGCTTCTCTGATAGCTTCCAGATTATCAGTGACGCTCATCGCAGAGAATGCCGGGAACAATACCGTGAACAGGTTGTTCGGTATGAGCGTCAACACGCGCGAAGCCAGATTGAACGGCACAGTGTAATAGGTGACTTGCGCGATTGGGGCCAGTCCGCCCAGTATCAGTTTCTCTGAATGAGCAGATGCAACCCCCGTAAAGTTGCTCGCCATGACAAAGCCGCTGAATTTGAATAGCTCGCTGAATTTTTCCGAGTCGAATCGCGGGCGAAAGCTCATCGCCGGAAGCAATCTCTTTGCGATTATGATGTAGATGACAAGGCTCAAGCCTGACAGCGACACGCCCCACAAGACCACCGCGATCAGTCCCTTTCCGAAGGCAAGCAGCAACACGGTAACGACGATCTGCAACGTGCCGATGACAACGTTAAGCAGGTTCACAATATCGAAGCGTTGCAGCGCGCGAGGGACTGCCGAAAAAATACCCATCACGAGATTGATGCCAAAGCTGACAGCCCCCAATCGCAACGCCAGCACGGCTTCCGATTGCAGACCATCAGGCACGCTCAACAATCGCGCGAAGACGGTTGACAGGAAAAACAGCGCGGCGGCTGTCAACGCAGCCATACTCAGAAAAACGAAGAGCGCAGTTTCAATCACGCGGATTATTTCTTCCGTCTCGCCTTTCGCATCGTGCGCGGCAATGAATCGAATGACCGCCACATTCAGCCCGAGGTCCAAAAATGCCAGATAACCGGCCATTATTGTGACGATGGAAAGAATTCCGTAAGCGTCTACGCCGAGCTTGTGCAACACGAACGGCGTTGTAAAAACCGTCAGCCCCAGAAACCACAACTGCGGTATGAGGTTATAGATGGCGTTTGAAATAATTTTGTGCGCGCGTCTCTGGGCTGGCATTGATTGTTTGCTATGGAAAAGGGGAAGAAAGAATCTTCCCCTTTTCCATGTTAGTTAAGATTTACTGCTTTGGTCCGACAATGGGGCCGATGCCTACCTGCACGAAACCAGGAGGCGGCGTGTGGTTGGTAAGGAAGTAGTTTCTGGCTGCCGTTGCCTGAGCTTCAACAGCCTGCTTGTCTTTCTTAGCCTGATCATGCGGAACCGTGACCGTCTTCGCGCAGTAGCCTGTATTGCCTGCCGAGTCGGTTGCTTGAACGACTATCAGATAGACGCGCCCGTTAAAAGGCCCGCCGCGCTCGGAGCGCAACCGCAACGTGCCGAGTCCTATGTTCTTTGCGTCAGGCGAATGATTGCCCGACCCGGCATCAAGGTCTTGCTCATCACTATAGACTGTAACGCCTGTGCCGTTAGGGCCGCCGCCGATTACGACTTGAGAGTCGCAGTCGTCGGTCACGGTGGCCGTAAGTCCTACGTTTTCGAGATTGTGATTCGGCGGCCACAGTTGAGTCTGGGCCACGTTACAACTGATTGCGGGCGGGTCTTGATCTGTGCATCCTCCGCCGTAGCAGATGTCCGCTTTGAAATCCAAAGCGATTCTATCGGTGAAGTTGTGAGCGGTAATATCTATTGTGTTTAAGCCGGGCACGAAATGCGCCGCGTTATTGGATGTGAATACTTCTGCAGGGTCTTGGAAGTTTATTATGTCTTCCGCGAACGGTTGGCTTCCAAGATTATTCCCGTTCAGGAAAATCGTCGCCTGGTTATCACAATGCACTTGTATGCTGAACGTCGGGTTGGTGAAGACGGGTGGCAGTGTGAACGTAGCGCGGAATAGATGATCAGCCTGCTCGGCTCCGTGTCCGTCTACGGTCACTGCAACGTAGTGAGTGCCGGGTATGACAGCATAGTTGGTGTCGGGCGGCTGGCCGTCATTATCCGTGTGAGGCGGGATGATGAAGGCATCCTGATAGTTAGTTCCGTTGAAGAACTGCACTACAGGGTCAAGACTTCCTTCGGAGCCGTTACCGCTGATAACGGTTATGCAGGTTGTAGCTCGTGCCTGGGCCGGGCCTGTAAAGGAATTCGGCAGTACCAACCCAAAGCTCATAAATATAGCGAGGCTTGTGATCAAGATCTTTTTCTTTTTGATTTGTGAAAAACCTTTATACATCGGAGTCTCCTTATTTCGAGGTGAGAGGGAACTTTCAGTTCCTCAATTTTTCTGTCACTCTGACCGCGCCGGTTTGAAAATCACCCGGCGCGGAGAATGAAGGAATCCCCTTAGCGAGTTTTTATATTACTTACCCAGTAATGACATTGGGGCAATGCCATTACTTATGTTCGATTACGGCTTGAAACAGGTAGTTGTGTTCCTGATAGTGTCTTAGCCCTTGCCTTGCTCGGACAAAGACTCTGCGATGGCAGCCACAACGGTTGCCAGCATCTCCGGCGTCAATTCGGGGTAGATCGGAAGAGCGAGCGTCTGTTGGGCAGCGCACTCGCTTGCGGGGAAATCGCCTTGCTTGTAGCCGAGGTCGGCAAAGCATTCCTGCAAATGCATCGGCACGGGATAATATATCTCTGTGCCTATTTGGCGCTCCTTCAAACGCGAGAGCAGGTTGTTTCTGTTGTTGCTCCTGATGATGAATTGATTGTAGATATGCCGAACGTTTGAAGACTCGACGGGAAGGATTACGCCGTTTGAGTTTTCAGGCAACAGATTGCATATGTCAGATTGAGGCTCGACGCTCAGGCCAGCTTCGGCAAATAGGTCACGATAAGTTGCGGCATTGCGTTGGCGAGCCGCCGTCCATCCGTCCAGATAATTCAACTTCACTCGCAGCACAGCCGCTTGAATCGCATCCAGTCGGAAATTCCCGCCCACTACTTTGTTGTAATACTTCGGGCTGTAGCCATGATTGCGCAGCATACGGACGCGCGCGGCCAACTCAGAATCGTTCGTAGTCACCATGCCGCCGTCGCCAGCCCCGCCGAGGTTTTTCGATGGAAAGAAACTGAAACATCCCATGTGCCCGATTGAGCCTGCTCTGCGCCCTTTATACTCCGAGCCGATTGCCTGCGCCGCGTCTTCTATCACATACAAACCGCGCCGATTGGCAATCTCCATTATCGGGTCCAGGTCGGCCATCTGGCCGTAGAGATGAACAGGAATGATTGCTCGCGTGCGCTCGGTGATCGCCGATTCAATGCGAGTCACATCAATGTTGTACGTCAGCGGATCGATGTCTACGAAGACGGGCTTTGCGCCCAGCCTGTAGATGGCCGAGGCAGTGGCGAAGAACGTGTAAGGCGTGGTGATGACTTCATCGCCCGGTTTGAGGTCAATCGCCATCAACACGACCAACAACGCGTCTGTGCAAGACGAAACGCCGATTCCGTACTCACATTCGGAGTAGGCTGCAATCTCTTTTTCGAGAGCTTCTACTTCCGGGCCGAGAATGAAATACTGAGATTCAACTACGCGATCAATTGCTTCGCGCACCTCGTCGCGTATGGTTGCGTGCTGCGCTTTTAAGTTCAACAAAGGAACCGGCTGATAAGCCGTGGCTTGAAGCTTAGTCATATTCGTATTATTCCACCTTTTGCAGTCAGAATATTTTCCCGTTCAGGAAACCGTTTTTCACAAACGAGTATTCTGATTCATTAACGCGTTTATCTCAAACCCGATCTGCATTTTTTTGACGGCATCTAGTGACCGCTCGCTTCTGCGCCATGTTCTCTGTAATCGGAGTAGCTGCTGTAATATTCGTCATCGCCTGCCTGCCCGACATCGACATTGTTCAGGACTACTCCGAAAATCTTAGCGCCCGCCTGCGATAATTCCTGGCGTGTGCGGCGAACGATGTCGCGTGTGCTCTTGCCGCCGTGAACGACCAGTATCACTCCGTCCACGAGCGTTGACAAAATCACAGGGTCGGTCACTTTCAACAGCGGCGGCGAATCTATGATGATGTGATCAAAGCTTTCGCCGAGCATGCGAATCATCTCTTTCATCCTGGCCGAGCTTATCATTTCAGCGGGGTTTGGAGGTATCGGGCCGCACGGCAGAATCCACAGGTTCGGTATCGGCAGTTTCTGCATCACGTCAACCAGCTTCACGTTGCGCGACAGATAAGTGGACAGCCCTTGCGGTTGCTCTACGCCGAAAAGCTTGTGCGCCGACGGGCGGCGAAGGTCGCAATCAATTATCAAAACCGAAGAGCCGAGTTGGGCAAGGCTTATCGCGGTGTTGACAGCCGTCGTGGTTTTGCCTTCGCCCGGTTGGCCGCTCGTAACCAGAATGGTCTTGGGCGGTTTGTCCACGGATGACAAAAGCACTGACGTCCTGAGCACACGGTATGCTTCAGCAATTGACGACCGACCGTCGAGAGCCATCAATCGTTCGGTCTGTAGCCCGTTGCTCGAAGTTATTTGCAATCCTTCGGCGTCCCTCTTCTTGCCGTTGCCTGATGACAGCGCGCGCGCTTTGCGCCCGCTCATTGCAGGGATGATGCTCAGAGCAGGCAGTTGCGTATAGCGCGCAATGTCTTCGACCGTCTTGACCGTGTTGTCCAGATACTCAAGCACAAAGACCAGCCCGATGCCCGCGACAAGGCTCAGCAGAAAGCCTATCGTTATTGTGCGCAGCCGATTCGGGCCTACGGGCGCGACAGGCACCTGCGGAGGGTCTATCATCTTCATTGGATTCTGCTGCTCGGCTTTTTGAATCTTCGCTTGATTCGACTTGTTCAAAAAGTCCTGATACATCTGCTTGTTGGTTTCAACATCCTGCTTGAGTATGCTGTATTGAATGGCAGCCTGATTCTGTTGAGCGGCTTCGGCTTTGGCCTGTTCGAGCGCGGCTTTGAATGAACTCTCATCGCGCAGCGCCCGCTCGTAATCGGCCTTGAGCCTTCCATCGAGCGATTTGCGACTCTCGTTGATCTGTTCTTCGATGGCAGTTATCTGATCTTTTACAGTAATCACGTTCGGGTTCTTAGGCCCATACGTGCTCAGCAGTTGCGCCAGCGAGATTTTAAGATCGCCGAGTTTTTTCTGAAGGTCGCCTATCTTCGTATCGGTGAACGTATCGGGGATTTTGTCGGCGTTGCCCGCTTTCACCTGCTCATACAAAGATTGCTTGAGCATGCGCTCGGTTTCGGCGCGCGTGGCTTCGCTGTGAAGTCGCGTGAGCTTTTCTATCGCCAGATTATCTTTGCCTTCGAGAGAATAGATATTATGCCTGTTGCTGTAATCGGCGAGCGCCTGTTCGGCCTGCTGAACCTTGGCTTGCAGTTCGCGAGTCGATTTATCGAGCCAGTCGGAAGTGCTCGTAAATTTTTCAGTCCGGTTCTCAAAGCTGCGCTGTATGAAGACCTGCGCTATGTTATCAACCACGTCAGCGGCAAGCACGGGGTCTGTATGAGAGAAAGAAATCAGGATCATTCTAGTGTCAGTCAGAGGCTCTGCGCTGAGGTTTGAAGCAAGCACATCAACATAAGGCGACAGCCGCGCGCTTTCTTCGCGCGAACGCGTGCCTTCTCCATTCGATTGCGCTACGGGAGTTTCAGATACTACATGCGGCTCTTGCGTCTGCTCTTGCTTGCGAAACTTCGAGGCGATGCTGCGAAAGGCTTCCCAGAAAGATTTTCTCGTTGTGACATCGAGAAACTGCGGATTCTGATCAAGCTTGAGATTGACCACTACGTCTTCGAGCAGCGGGCGGCTCTGAAGCAATCGTATCTTGGTCTTCATCGCAACCGCGACGTAAAACATATCGTCTGATTCGTCGGTTTGAACAACTACGTCGCCCGTCCTCACCAGCGTTCGGTTCTCTTTACCGATGTCAATCGAGGTCGAAGCCTGATATACGGACTTGTTGCGAAACACCTCGACGGTGACAACGCTTGTGACGATGATGGCCATAACGATTATCACCAGCTTGCGCTTTTTTATCGCGCGCCACATCTGGCGCAGATAGACTCTCTCGTCGTCGTTGTAGCCATATCCGTATCCGTAGGGTGAACCATCCGGGTAAGCGTTCAATCTTGGATAGCCGGGCTTTGTTATCTGTCCCTCTTCTACAGCAGGGATCTTTTCTAGTTCAAACTTTTCTTCTGACATCGAAGTTCTCCATTAATAACCACAGGGGCTTTATAGTTAGGTTACGGCACAGGCACGCGAGATATTGTTGAAATGCCAAAGGCTCTCAACAATGCGCCGCCTATAGTTTTGCTGCGGCTGTTAGGCACGATGATTATGTCGTTAGCCAGTATATTAAGGTCTTCTTTCTTGCCGCTCATGATTGCGCCGACATCAACAGGCAGCTCTTCGCGTTTGCCGGTCGGGCTTTCGCGAAAGATTATTCCGCGATTCAGCGCCGCGTTGAATTTCGTGCCTTGCGCCAGCGAGATTGCCTGACGCAGAGTCGTGCCTTCCTTGAGCGCGAAAGAACCCGGCTGATTCACTTCGCCTGCGACGAAGAATACATCCGTAGGCGGAATGTTTATGATGTCGCCCGGCTCTAAAAACATGTCCTGCTCGAAATGGCCTTTGAGCAGCGCGTTGATGTGGACGCTTTTCAACTCATATCTGGGTACATTTTCGCCGTCCGAGTCTTTTTCAGGTTCGGCGCTGACTGCCTGATCTGTTTGCGACGGGGTCGGGGTTGCTGGCTTGAGCTTGCGTATGATGAAAGCGGTCGCTCCATGATTTTCAACCAGCCCACCGGCCAGCGTGATCAACTCCAAAAGCGACGGCTTGCCTTCTATCTGATACACGTTCGGGCTGCGCACGGAACCCTGTATGAAGAAAGACCGGCTGTTGTACTCCTTGACTCGCACAATGACCTTGGGGTCTTTCAGGTAATCGCCGCGCAAATGATCGGCAATGTACTGCGCTAATTCTTCGGGAGTCTTTTGCTGCGCGGTAACACGGCCCAGATACGGCATGAGAAAAGTGCCTGCGGCGGTGACTCGAACTTCGCGCGACAGCTCCGGCGCGTTTTCGATCTGAAGCTCCAGCACATCGTTAGCTCCGATGCGATAATCTTCTCCGCCCGAAACTAAAACTTTCGTCGCGCTGTTTCCTGCGCCTAGCGCGGATGAGCGACCGGAAGTGCCGGAAGCAGATGAACCGCTCGCTTGCGTTTTATCCTGCTTTACGCTGCCGCTTGCGCCAACAGCCAAAGCAATGATCAAGAGTATCGCGCCCGCGAGGAATCGTCTTCTTATCGTTTCAGTTTCTCTTTTCATGATGCACCTCTCACAAGACGGACGGTCGAAGCTTTTTCGGTTTCGAGTCCGTGACTGGAAATTAACGCGGAAGTTTTTTCTTCATCTGAAACAGTCGCGCTCGCGTGCGACACCACTGCTGTAAGAATCAAAAACAACAGAGCGTTGGCAGGCAACTGCAGGTTGAAATCGAAGACGCTGTGAACAAGCATTGCAAAAATGCCTGCCCCCGCGCCTAACG
The DNA here is from genome assembly GCA_035277165.1 of Blastocatellia bacterium. GTDB lineage: Bacteria > Acidobacteriota > Blastocatellia > UBA7656 > UBA7656 > DATEKX01. The sequence continues at coordinate 9,211 of DATEKX010000334.1, forward strand.
CCAATCCCGCCAGCCACGGATCGCGCGATTTCAGACTGCGCAGCACGGCACGAAATATCAGTACGATAAACCACAAACCGATCAACCCGCCTACGATGCCGCAATCGGCAACGATTTGCAAATAATCGTTATGCGCTTGCGGCACTCTAAGCGAGCCGTCGCTTTGAGTGTAGACCGGGAACGCTGTGCCGTAAGCTCCGAGGCCGACTCCGAAAAACGGATTCGCTCGAATCATTGTCAGCGTATCTCTCCACACCCAGCCGCGACTCGAAAAGAAGCTTTCGGTTTGTTGCTGCGCGCTCGGCGCTTGTCCTTGCGCGACTCGATTGATGACTGGCTCGGCCCCAATCCAGAATATGCCTGCCAGTATCACTGCAATCAGGGCCGCAACGATAACGGCTTGCGATGCGATTTTAGGCCGCCGCCGCTGCCCGACAAAAGTTGTTCCAAGCATGCCGCTTCGCCTGTTTGGCAGTCGCAGCAGTCGCGTGCTCATCAGCAGAATGAAGCTCATCGCAGCGGCAAGGCCAATCATGCCGCCCCGCGACAGCGACACAACTATTGCGATTCCCATCATCGTTGCGGCGAATCCATAAAGCCACTTCATCTCTGCGCGTGCTGCGCGTGCAATCATCAGCCCCACAGGCACGGGTATCAACATCTCCATGTAACCCGCGAAATGATTGTGATTTGCGAAAGGGCCGAATGGAGAAGGGCTTTCAGTAGGTCTGATCCAGTAGAACCGTCCGTCCCACGCGAAGTTTTGTATGAGCGCAAAGATTGCCATCGCAAGGCCGAAGATGACCAGAAAGTTTGCGAGCGCTTTCAAGTAGGTGCGGCTCGAAAAGAAATTCGAGGCAATGACGAACGAAACGAGCAGGAAGATCAGCACGGTTACGGTCGCGCGCGTAGCGCCGACGTTCATCGAGAGGCTCAACAGTCGCCCGCTCTTGTCTGCGAATCCAAAGCTTTGCAACAGGCCGAAAAACAGAAGCGCAATTACAGGCAAAGCAGTTTCCGGTATCGTGATCTTTAGCGAGCGGTCAGCTATGGCCTTCGCGGCCCAGAGCAAAACAAGCACAAGCACGATTGTCTCGAAAACAAAAACTGACCACGGCTCGACCGCGCCGTGAGCAAGCGCCGTAAAAGCTACGGCCAGGAGCAAGCCCCCGGCTATGGTCTTATTCAAATGCTTGCCTGATGCAGGACTGTGATTTTGTGCGCTCATTTTCTTACGTCTTGTTCAGTAAGAGTGAAATCGTCAAACCAGACAGTGCCCTTCGTCGGCTCGTCGTAGCTGAAACGCGGAACGCGCTTGATCTTGATAACAACGGATTGACCCGATTGAGGGGCAACGAAGTCAATCGCGATGCGGTGCCAATCGCTCGTTCCGGCAGCAACGGCGTCAGAAACGGCTACGTCCGATTGCAATGTGATGTTAGTCACGGCGATGCGCGGGCCTTCGGGCGTCACGAGCGCATCGGTCTTCACATAGCACTCTAAACGATACCGAGCGCCCGGTCGCACTACTGCCAGTTGCTTGATCTCGCCGTCGAGCCGTGTCGTGTCGCGGCCAGCAAAATCTACGCGCAACGAGCGCGAGCCGCTGTGAACTGTGCTGCTATCGATACCGGGCCGCGCATAGTCGTTGCGAGAAATCGTCCAACCGAACTGAGTAAATCCCTTCAAAATATCCGACTCGAAGCCGCCGTTCCAGATTAGCGCAGGCGATTGCGCCGGACTACTTGCGCTCACCGTGGTTGTCCACGAGTAGCGAGCAAGAATTAAGTCGCCTTTAGCGATGAGCGAATCAATGAACGCGCTGCTTTCAGGCATTGCGAGCCGCGTTTTGCCGTCAATGCTGTTGAATACGCTACCGGCTTCCGCAACACGCGACTGGTTGAGCAGAAACCGCGCAAGCAGAAGCTTGGTTTCGGGTTTGTCGCCCGCAAGAGCATTGACAGCATCGAGCCGTCCGCCGGAAACGCGCCATATCAGTTCAAGCGTCGAAGGCAGATATGAGTTATCGGCAGAGATTGTTTTTCTAAACTCTTCAAGCGATCCCGCCATCTTACCTTGCCTGAGCAACAGGTTTGCGAGCCGCCAATGAACATCCGTATTATTGGGCGCAAGCGAGAGCGCAGTGCGCAAAGCTTTTTCTGCTGCTGCGCGGTCTCCGCCCGTCTCCTTGATTGATGCCAAAAGCAAATGATGGTTGTAGTCCCAGGGAGATAAATTAATGGCTCGCATCGCGCGCGCTTCGATGCTCGGCAAATCGCGCTCGTCCTCAGACATCTCGGCTTCGGCAAGTCTGGCCTGCAGCAACGCAGATTTCGGGACATATCTTACCCCGCGAGCAAGCAGTTCGCGGCTCACAGTCACTCGTTCATCGGTAAGTATGCCAGCTATGGCTTGCGTCAGCATGGCAACAGCCAACAGCGCGCACAGGAATAGAGTTGCAAAGGCTATAGTCAGTTTCGCCCAGAGCTTGTTTGCTCGAATTTCAATGACCACTTCGTTTTACTTTAATATCTGGCTTTTGCAGACAGGCTCACGCCCACTGTATTAAACCCCAAAGGGAAGTCACGCGTAGCGACAATTAGTTATTTTTTCATAAATTACCCAATTGTTCGTTCGTCACTGAAAGGCAGCGACAACCTGAGACATG